>DLNB01000016.1:8661-34363 GCA_002479455.1 Acetothermia bacterium UBA7521 | reverse complement strand
GTTCGTAACGTGGGGGGACGTCTCGGGGGTGGGCGAGGCGGTCGCCTCGTGGGAGAAAGCCGCGGCGGCGCACCGACAGTTCTGGGCCGCTGCGGGCGCGACCCTCCCTCGCGACATCGGTCGGTACGGAACAGCGGATGTCGCCTCTCTCCTCCCCGCCGGCGCGGCCCTCGAGGACGCGCTTGATGATCTTTCCGACGCGATTGCCGACGTTGCCCGTGAGCTCTCGGATGAGGATGCAGCGCAAGCCCGCGTCCTGGGAAGTGAAGTTCGGCGCGTGGCGGGTTTGGTGAGCCATCTTCTCCGTCCGGAGGCGGAGGACACCGTGTTCTGGTACGTGCGGGAGCCTCATGGTCTCACCCTCACCGCATCTCCGGTGGACGTCGGGAATCACCTCGGGGCGGCGCTGTGGCCAAACCTCACCGGCGGGGTCCTCACCTCAGCGACCCTATCCGTGGGCGACGAGGGGCGTGCGCTGGCCCGCGAGCTGGGGCTCGATCAGCCGACGTTCCAGGCGTGGCCATCCCCGTTTTCCTACGACCGGGTCGGAGCGTTCGTCCTCCGCTACCTCCCCCATCCGGACGATCCCGGGTTTCCCCAATCCCTCGCGGCTACGTTGCGCGGGGTCTTGGAGCGGGTCCCCCGACGGGCCCTCGCCCTGTTCACCTCGCGCCGTCTCTTGGAGGCTACAGCCGCTCACCTCGCGGGAACGCCGCACCTGGTCCAGCGCCGGGATGGGGAGCGGGAAGGTCTTCTCGCGCGGTTTCGGAACCACCCGCCCCCCGTAGTCCTTCTCGGCCTGGACACGCTATGGGAGGGAATTGATCTTCCTGGAGAGGATCTGGAGCTGTTGGCGGTGGTCCGGCTCCCGTTCCCCGTGCCCACGGACCCCCTGATCGAGGCCCGATCCGAACGGATCGCGGCTCAGGGGGGGTCTCCGTTTCGGGAGGTGTTCCTGCCGCGGGCCGTGCTTCGACTGCGGCAGGGGGTCGGCCGCCTCGTGCGAACGCCCACCGATCGAGGGGCAGTTCTCCTGGCGGATCCGCGTCTCGCCACGCGTGCCTACGGTGACGCATTCCTGCGCGCCCTTCCCATACCGGCGCAGTGGGTTGACGATCCAGACCAGTTGTTCGTTGCCCTCGAGGGACTCTTTCGCTAACCTTAGGCCCATCATGGCCTACGTCCGTTGGAGCCGGTACTTCCTCCCGACCTGGAAAGAGGAGCCCGCCGAGGCTGACCTTCCCAGCCACAGACTGATGCTGCGGGCGGGGCTCATTCGCCCCCTTGCAGCGGGGATCTACACCTACCTTCCGTTCGGGTGGAGGGCATTGCGCAAGATCGAAACGATCGTGCGCGAGGAGATGGAGGCGATCGGTGGCGCTGAGCTCCACATGCCGATCGTTCACCCTGCCGAGCTGTGGGCGAAAACCGGGCGGCTGGAAATGGCGGGGTCGCAGCTCGTTCGGTTCCAGGATCGGGCCGGTCGGGAGATGGTTCTCGGTCCAACCCACGAGGAGGTCGTAACGGATCTTGCGCGGCGGGAGATCCAGTCATGGCGTCAGCTCCCGCTCATGTTGTACCAAATCCAGACGAAGTTCCGTGATGAACCCCGCGCCCGGGGTGGCCTTGTGCGCGTCCGGGAGTTCACGATGAAGGATGGATACAGCTTCCACGAGGACACGGACGACCTCGATCGCTATTACCCCGAGGTGTATCGCGCCTACCTCACGATCTTCCGCCGCTGTGGCCTGGCGACGGTTCCCGTGGAGGCCGATTCGGGGATGATGGGCGGTTCGGGGTCCCACGAGTTCATGCTCTCCAACGAGCAGGGCGAGGACACGTTCGTCCTCTGTGACGGATGCGGGTACGCCGCGAACCGAGAGGGGGCGACCGCGGTGAAGGATGCCGACCCCGATGAGGCGCCGCAGGCGGTGACGGAAGTGGCCACCCCCGGTTGCCAGACGATCGAGGCGGTGGCCCACGCCCTCGGCGTCCCGACCCGCAAGACGGCGAAGGCCGTGTTCTACCGAATGGGGAAGAAACTGGCGTTTGTCGTGATCCGTGGCGACCTCGCGGTGAACGAGGCGAAGCTCGCCCGCGCGCTTGGCACAACGGAGCTCGCCCCAGCCACTGAGGAGGAGATCGCCGCTGTGGGCGCGGTGCCGGGGTATGCCTCTCCTATCGGCATCTCTGGCGATGGGGTGGTGGTCGTGGCGGACGACTCGATCCCCCCCGCGCGGAACCTCGTCGCAGGTGCGAACAAGGAGGGGTTCCACCTCCGAAATGTGAACTTCCCTCGCGACTTCCAGGCATCGCTTGTCGCTGATGTAGCCCTCGTCCGGGACGGCGATCGCTGCGCCCGCTGTGGGGGAACTCTCCGCGTTCAGCGTGGGGTCGAGCTTGGGCACATCTTCAAGCTCGGGACGAAGTACTCCCAGTCCCTCGATGCGACGTTCCTCGATCGGGAGGGGCGGGCGCGCCCGCTCATCATGGGCTGTTACGGAATTGGGATCGGCCGCCTGCTGGCGGCGGTGCTGGAGGCCCACCACGACGAGGACGGGATCGTCTGGCCGGGTTCTGTGGCTCCCTTCCACGTGCTGGTGGCGGTCCTCAACCCGAAAGAACCTGAGCCGCTTGCGTACGCTGCCTCGGTTGCCGAACACCTCGCGCAGGCGGGGTTGGACGTCTTGCTCGACGATCGGGAGCGGACAGCCGGGGAGAAGTTTCACGATGCCAAGCTTCTCGGGATCCCGGTGCTCGCTGTGATCGGCCCGCGCAGCCTGCGCAAAGGGGAGGTGGATCTCGAGCGGAGACGCGATGGAGCGCGCAATTCGGTTGACGCCTCGCTTGACGTCATCCATAGTTCTGTGCAGGATCTGCTTCGTGCCGAGGTGGTTGAAACGGGTTGACGCCCTCGCTATACTGAGTCTCGCCAAACCAACTACTTCATGAAGGTCTCGGCGATCATCCCAGCATTCAACGAGGCGGAACGCATCGCGGCTGTGCTTGAACCCCTGCTTGCCTCACCCGCCGTGGACGAAGTTATCGTGGTAGATGACGGCTCCACGGACGCAACGGCGACGGTGGCCGAGCAGTTCGCGGTCCGGTTGGTCCGTCTATCCGAAAATCGCGGCAAGGCGGCGGCGATGGCGGCAGGGGTGGAAGCCTCCACCGGCGAGGTGCTGCTGTTCCTCGACGCCGACCTCACCGGCCTCACCCCGTCCCACGTTGAAGACCTGGTTCGGGCCTACGGGACCGGTGATACCGATGTGGTCATTGGTGTGTTCCGGAACGGGCGGATCGGGACCGATCTCTCGCAACGGATCGCGGCGTTCTTGTCTGGGCAGAGGGTGATGTCCCGCGCGCACTGGGAGCGGGCTCGTGGGGCAGTGGAGGACATGGAGTTCGGCGTCGAGACCGCCTTGGCACGGCTCGCCTCCAAGGAAGGATGGCGCAAGAAGAAGGTCGAGCTGCACGGGGTGAGCCACATTCGCAAGGAAGAGAAGCGGGGGTTCTGGCCTGGGCTCACCGACCGGATGGCGATGTACTGGGATGTCGCCCGATCGTTCTTTCGCAAACTGTGAGAAGACGCCCAGACCCTCCGGGTTCTGGGAACCGTACGATCTGAATTGCCAGAGGTGATGTGCGATGGAGATGAGCGAGGTCCGCGCGCTGGGGTTGGAGAAGCTAACGGGGCTGGCGCAAACCCTGGGTGTCAACGGAAGCGGTGACCTCTCAACGTCCGACCTGGAACTCGCCGTGATGCGTGTCCTGGCCGAGCGTCAGGAGCTGGCGGTAGAAGGGATCCTGGAGATCATGCCTGATGGCTACGGGTTTCTCCGCGAACGATCCTGTCTCCCCAGTCGGTACGACGTGTACGTGTCTCCGTCGCAGATCAAGCGGTTTGCGCTCAAAGATGGAGACCTCATCCGCGGCCCGGTACGCCAACCCCGGGAGGGCGAGCGGTACTTCGCCCTGCTCAAGGTGGACAAGGTCAGCGGCCTCGATCCGGACCAGGTTCGGAAGCGCGTCGAGTTCCAGCAGCTGACACCACTCCACCCGAACGAGCATCTCATCCTCGAGCACAACCCGGACGAGCCTTCCACGCGGATGATCGACCTCTTCTCGCCCATCGGAAAGGGACAGCGCGGTCTGATCGTGTCTCCGCCCAAGGCGGGGAAGACGACCCTCCTCAAGCACATCGCCCAGGGGATTGAGGCGAACCACCCCGACGTGCATCTGCTGATCTTGCTTGTGGATGAGCGGCCGGAGGAGGTGACAGACTTCCGCCGCTCCGTGAAGAAGGCGGAGGTGATTGCGGCGACGTTCGACATGGAGCCGCAGCACCACACGCGGATCGCCGAGCTAGCGACGGCGGAGGGGAAGCGGCTTGTGGAGTCGGGACTCGACGTGGTGATCCTCATGGACTCGCTCACCCGTCTCGGGCGGGCGTATAACCTCTCCATCAGCCCATCCGGAAAACTCCTCTCGGGAGGCATTGATCCTACAGCCCTCTACAAGCCGAAGGAGTTCTTCGGTGCGGCCCGCAACATCGAGGGGGGGGGATCCCTGACCATCATCGCCACTGCGCTCGTCGACACGGGATCTCGCCTCGACCAGGTGGTATTCGAGGAGTTCAAAGGCACCGGGAACATGGAGCTTGTTCTGAACCGAGATCTTGCCAACCGCCGAGTGTTTCCGGCGATCGACCTCGTGCAATCGGGCACGAGAAAAGAGGAACTCCTGCTTCAGCCAGATGTCCTTCGTCGGGTGTGGATCCTCCGTAAGCTTCTCATCGAGATGCCGGACCCTGGGGCAGCGCTGGAGTTCATCAAGGGCAAGATGGAACAGACGCGGACGAACAAGCAGTTCCTGGAGCTGATGAACAGTGAGTGAGAACCCCCTGCTGGCGGTAGCGCTGGGCCTGTTGTTGGTTCCCCTCCTCTTGGCATCCTTGCTCCCTCCCAGTCCGGCCGGAGGGCCCGTAGTTCCGGTTGCGGTGACGCGGGCCACGTGGTCCACGTATACGGTGCTGACAGGGGATACTCTAGCCGAGATCGCCCAGCGGACGGGGGTCCCTGCCGATTACCTCATCGCCAGCAACGACGTGGATCCGTCGCGCCTGAGACCTGGTCAGCAGCTTCTTTTGCCTGCGGGTGGGGTGCTGCACACGGTGAAGCCTGGCCAGAGCTTGGCGGACATCGCCCAGAGCTATGGGGTGGCGGAGAGCGCGATCTTGCTTGCCAACAGCCTCAGCGAGGCGCCAGCGACGGGGCTGCGGATCCTGGTCCCCGCTCCGCCGGTGATCCCTCAAGCTACAGCGGTGGCCCTCGGTAAAGGGACCCGGTTTGCCTGGCCGGCCCGCGGGGTGATCTCCTCTCCGTACGGCCCCCGGGCGCATCCCATCTATCATGTACCCTCGTTCCATTCCGGGATTGACATCGCGATTCCTGAGGGGACGCGTGTGTACGCGGCGGCCGCGGGGAGGGTGGTCACCGCGGGCTGGGAAGGGGGGTTTGGGTTCCTTGTGGTCCTGGACCATGGGGACGGCTACAGCACGTACTACGGCCACCTGTCGCAGCCCCTGGTTGTGGTCGGGCAGTTCGTGGAGATGGGTCAGACGATCGCCCTCTCGGGGAACACTGGTCTCTCCACCGGGCCTCATCTGCACTTCGAGACTCGTCGCGACGGCGTTGCGGTGGACCCGCTCCTGTTTCTGCCGTGATCCGGATTGAGGGCGGCCGACCCCTACGGGGAACTGTGCAGGCCGCTGGCTCGAAGAACGCCGCATTGCCGGCGGTGATGGCGAGCCTGCTCACGGCCGAGCCGGTGGTTCTCCAGAATGTGCCCCGGCTCCTGGACGTGGACGCGGCGGTCGCCCTGGCCGAAGCCTTGGGCAAAGAGGTGCGATGGCAGGACTCGACCATCGTCCTCAATGGGGGGCGGGAACTGGCCCCAGAGGCGCCGGCTCCGCTCGTCCAGCGCATGCGGGCTTCGTTCCTGGCCCTCGGCCCGATCCTGGCGCGCCGTGGAGAGGGTCGGATGCCCCTTCCCGGCGGTTGTTCGATCGGGCCGCGCCCGGTGGACCTTCATCTGGCGGGCCTGAGGCGGTTGGGGGCGTCGTTCGATGTGCGGGGGGGAACGGTCCATGCATCCGCTCCGCGGCTGGCCGGAACCACCGTGTACCTCGACTACCCGTCGGTGGGGGCGACGGAACAACTCCTTCTCGCAGGCGCCTTGGCCGATGGGGTGACGGCGATCGTCAACCCCGCCCGCGAGCCTGAGGTCGTGGACCTCGGCCGCCTGCTCACGGCGATGGGGGCGCCGGTGACCTGGCGCGAGGACCGGGTGGAGATTCGCGGCCAATCTGCGTTGAATGGGACAACCCATCGAGTGATCCCGGATCGGGTCGAGGCAGGCACGTACCTCCTCGCGGGCGCGATCACCCGCGGCGCCGTTACGGTCGTCGGGGCGCGCCATGCGCACCTAGACGCGCTGTTGTCGAAGCTTGTCGAGACGGGCGCTGAGGTTCGGGTGAGCGAAGACGCTGTCACGGTCGCCCTTGGCATGAGGCCGCAGGCGGTGAACATTCAGACGCTTCCCTATCCCGGGTTTCCCACCGACCTCCAGCCTCCGATGATCTCCTTTTTGTCAACCGCCGCCGGCCGATCTACAGCCCGGGAGACCGTGTTTGCATCCCGGTTCAACTACGTCGGGGCCCTGGCCCGGATGGGGGCTCAGGTTCAGGTTACTGCGGACACGGTCCTCACCGATGGAGTGGAGACGCTCCACGGCGCAGAGGTCGAGGCCACGGACATTCGGGCTGGGGCAGCCCTGGTTCTTGCCGCGCTCGCCGCTGCCGAAGCGACCGAGATCCGGGGAGAGACGCACCTCGCCCGCGGGTATGCCGGCTTGCCGGAGAAGCTGCGGAGCTTGGGTGCGGAGGTATGCGTCACGGACTGATCCCGACGGTTGAGGATTACCTGGGCCGGCGGGCCCGGGTCTACGGGGGAGAGCGCGCTGTTCTCGCCGACGTGATCCCGCCTGGGTCGGATGGAGCTGAGCGCCTGGCCGAGCTGGCCTCCCTGGCGACCACGGCCGGTGTGCATGTGCTCGCGACTTCTCTGCAACACCGACCTCGACCCCATCCCGGCACGTACGTCGGGCGGGGGAAGGCGGAGGAGATCCGTGATCAAGCGCGCGATCTGGGGGCAGATACCGTTATCCTTGGCTCGGAGGTCTCACCGGCCCAAGCCCGCAACCTCGAGGAAGCAACCGGTCTCAAGGTCATCGACCGATCCCAACTCATCCTCGACATCTTTGCACAGCGTGCGGGGACGAAGGAAGCTGCCCTCGCCGTGGAATTGGCCCAGCTCGAGTACCTCCTTCCCCGTCTACGGGGATGGGGACAAGCGCTCACCAATCCCGGCGCGGGGATCGGCACGAGCGGTCCGGGCGAGACCCGGCTCGAACAGGGTCGTAGGGCGATCCGTCGTCGTATCCAATCTGTTCGAAGCGCCCTGCGAAAGGTCAGTCAGGATCGCATCGTCCAGCAAGCCCGCCGCCGGCGTGTCGGCCCGCCCGAGATTGCGATCGTGGGGTACACCAACTCCGGCAAGTCCACGCTGTTCAACCGTCTTACGGGGTGCAACGCGCTGGTGGAGGATAAGCTGTTTGCGACGCTCGATACGCGGGTGCGACGGATTACGCTTTCGGGGAGGGATGCCCTCCTTGCAGACACGGTGGGCTTCATCCGCGATCTTCCCCACCAGCTCATACCCGCGTTTCAGGCGACCCTGGGCGCGGTGGGCGATGCGGCGGCCCTGCTCCTCGTGCTCGACGGCACCGATCCCGCGGTAGACGAACACCTGCGGGTGGTGCGAGAAGTCGTCGCCGCGATCGTGGGTCCCGGTTCAGCTCCCCCGCCGGTCCTCCATGTTCTGAACAAGCTCGACCTCGTCGCCACCCCCGAGCAGGAGGCTCGCCTTGCGGCGTTGCAGGTGGAGATAGTGCCGTGCGTTGCCCTATCCGCGAGGACGGGTCAAAATGTGTCAGCGCTTGAGGCCGCTCTGGCCTCGCTTGTCGTCTCGCGCACGTTCCCGGCGGCACCCTCCGTGCCGTGAGTGTGATGCGGCCCGAAGGAGGGTCCGAGCTCCGTTGCACCCCCCCCACCGTGGGGTAAGATGGCGGAAAGGAAGGTGATCCCCATGCTTAGGACGTTGGCAGTTGGGGTGTGTGTACTCGGGGTGCTGGGGGGGGCCGCCCCCGTAATCGCGATCTACTCGGGCGGGTTTGGGCACATTACGGAAACGCGATCCGCGGTTCTCGCCCAGGAGGGCGATCTCCTCCTCGAGGACTTCCCGTTGACGATGCTTGTGGACAGTGTTGTTCTGCGCGGGATCAAGTTGACCCGGATGGAGGCGATGTCAACGCGGCTCCTCACGGTCGCGGATTGGGTGGGAGCGACGGTCGTTGTCTACGCCCACGGGGAGCGTTTCCAGGGTCTTCTCCTTGCGGCTGAGGCCGGGCTCGTGCTGTCGACCGCGGACGGCGTGGTGTTCTTCTCCGCCTACGATCGGATCGTGACCTCGCCTGTGGTCTACCCAGGGGGACGCGATCACCTCGCCCTCAGGATTCGCTACCGAGACGCAGTACCGGGTTTGACCGAGGTCGGTGTGAGCTACCTCGCTGAGGGCTTGTCGTGGACGGCGACCTACGCCGCGGCGTTGGGGGAAGGGATGCTTGGCCTTCAGGGGATGGCGACGTTTGTGAACCGCACGGGGATCGATTTTCTGGGCGCGCAGGTGTCCCTGGTGGCGGGCGATGTGTACCGGCCGATCCCAAAGGTGTCGGACGGGTACGGGATTCGCGCGCTGGCGTCGTTTGCCGAGTTCGATCTTGCGGCGGTGGCTGAGTACCACCGGTATGCATTCCCGGCTGCGGTCGATCTTACGCAGGGGGTGGCGTTGGTTCCGTTCGTATCGGGTGATCTGGCGTATACCCGTGCCTACCGGTTCTCCGGCGGTCCAGTGGAAGTGCGGGTTCGATTCACAAACGACCTGGCACCGCTGCCGGCCGGCGAGGTACGGGTCTACGATGAGGGCCTCTTCGTGGGGGCAGCGACGATCGGCCACACCCCACGTGGTCAGGAGGTCGATCTAGCGATTGGCGCTGTGTTTGACCTGACCGGAGAGCGTGTTCAAGAACTGCGCCAGCGCCTCGCGGACAACCTATACCGCGACACGTACCGGGTCACTCTTCGTTCGGCGAAGGATGTGCCCGTGGAGATCGAGGTTGTGGAGAGCATTTCGGGTACATGGACGATCACCCATACCAGCCTCCCCTACGAACGACTCGACGCGCAACGGATCCTGTACAAGGTCACCGTGCCGGCGGGGGGGACTGCCGAGGTGCGGTACACCGTGGAGTGGCGGTACTGATCGCTGCTATGGAGGCATTAGAGCAGGACCTGTCCCGCATGCCGGACGGGTACCAGCGGGCGGTTGAGAGAGCCCTCGAGCGCGTTCCGGCGCGGAATGGGGTCGTGTCCATTCGTGACCTGTGGCTCGAAACCGCCCTTCCGCTGGATCTGATCGCCGATCTCCTTCAGAAGGACGGGATTCAGATGCCGGCCCATGTGGTGAGGGTGGACCTGGAGCGTCCGCCGCGAAAGAGGCGCCATGGCCGCAAACGATAGCATCAAGTTCGGGACGGATGGTTGGCGCGGCGTGATTGCCGACGACTTCACGTACGCCAACGTGAGGCGGGTGGGAGCGGCGATTGCCGGCTACCTCCTGGACCCTCGGCGCGAGCATCTTTCTCCATACCAGGACTGGGGGGTGCCGTGCCGACCCCCGTCCGCGGGACTCGTCGTGGGCTACGACACACGGTTCATGTCGGCCGAGTTCGCCCACCACCTCGGCCGGGCCGTATCTCAGGCCGGGATCCCGGTGTGGGTTACGGACGCGCCGGTGCCCACCCCAGCCGTGTCTGCCGCCGTTGTGACGAGGGGAGCGGCTGGCGGGGTGATGATCACCGCATCCCACAATCCTTACCAATGGAACGGGGTCAAGTTCAAGCCCGAGTATGGCGGTTCGGCTACGGCTGAGATCACGGCCATGATCGAGTCGCACCTTCCCCCCCGTCCTCCGAATCCCGACGGCCGTCGTGTGGAGACGGTGACGGTTCGTGACGAGTATCTTTCACGGCTGAAGAACGCTGTGGACCTGCGCGAACTGGCTCGATCCCCCCTGTACGTGGTTGTGGACGCGATGTACGGGTCAGCGCAAGGGTACCTGGCCGAGCTGTTTCAGGAACGGAGGATCCCCCACCTCGCTGTGCGCTCGACGGTGGATCCTCTGTTCGGGGGGAAGAAGCCTGAGCCGCTCCCTGAGAACGTTGTTCCGCTCAAAGCGGTGATCCGCTCCCTCCGGGCACGGGCTCGGGGGAGGATCGTAGCGGGGCTGATCACGGATGGGGATGGGGATCGGGCAGCCGCAATGGACGAAAACGGCCAGTTTCTCGACACCCACCGTACCGCAGCCCTTCTCCTGTGGCACCTCAGTCGACACCGAAAGCTGACCGGACAGGTGCTGAAGTCGTTTGCCCTCACGGACATGATCGGCAAGCTCTCCGACCTGGTGGGCGTCCCGTGGCGGGAGATCCAGGTTGGGTTCAAGTGGGCAGTGGAGGACCTTGTAACTGGGGAAGCAGCGTTTGCCGGTGAGGAGTCAGGCGGCTACGGGTACGCGTGGCACCTCCCAGAGCGGGATGGGGTGCTGTCAAACCTTCTCCTGCTCGAGCTCGTCGCGGCCACGGGCAAGCCTCTCAGTGCGCTTGTCGGCGATCTGTTCAGGCTCGTGGGCCCACACCACTACGCGCGGCGCGATCTTGAACTCCCGACGCGGATCGAGGTGGTCGCGCGCTTGGCACAAGCGCCTCCAGAGCGCCTTGCGGATCAGCGCGTGGTGAAGGTGGAGGCGCTGGATGGGCTCAAGCTGAGGCTCGATCGGGGGTGGGTGTTGTTCCGGGCCTCGGGCACCGAGCCCATCCTTCGGCTGTACTGCGAGATGGATGCACCGGACGCGGTGCAGCTGGCTCTGGATGCCGCGGAACGGCTAGCGAGAGGGGGCCTTCTGTGAAGGGCGAGCCCTACGATCCTCAGCAGATCGAGAACCGGTGGCGGGATTTCTGGCGCGATCGCGGCCACTTCCGGGCCGACACTGGGCGCGCGGAGCGGAAGTTCTACTACCTGAACATGTTTCCCTATCCTTCGGGATACCTCCATGTGGGGCACGGGCGGAACTACATCATCGGCGACGCGATCGTGCGCTTCCTGCGGATGCGGCGGCACAACGTTCTCAACCCGATGGGGTGGGACGCGTTTGGTCTCCCGGCGGAGAACGCGGCGATCGAGCGGGGCATCCACCCCCGCGACTGGACGCTGCAGAACATCGCCTACGCCAAGGACCAGTTCCGGGCGTGGGGGATCGCGTACGACTGGGACCGCGAGGTCACGACCTGCCTTCCCGACTACTACCGCTGGACGCAGTGGCTGTTCCTCAAGCTTTTCGAGAACGACCTCGCCTACAAGAAACGGGCGGATGTGAACTACTGCCCGAGCTGCCAAACCGTGCTCGCCAACGAGCAGGTCGTCGGCGGGGAGTGTGAGCGGTGCGGGACGGCGCCGGAGCGGAAGACTCTCGACCAGTGGTTCTTCCGAATCACGGCGTACGCGGACCGCCTGCTGGCAGACCTGGCCCAGCTTGACTGGCCCGAGCACGTGAAGAAGATGCAGGAAAACTGGATTGGCCGCTCTGAGGGCGCGACGATCACCTTTCCCACCGAGATCGGCGGCGCGATCAGCGTGTTCACGACGCGCCCGGACACGTTGTGGGGGGCGACGTTCCTTGTGCTCGCGCCCGAGCACCCGCTTGTGGACGCGCTCACCGTGCCCGAGCGGCGGGCGGAGGTCGAGGCGTACCGCCGCCAGTCCGGCCGAGCAACGGAGATCGAGCGGTTGTCCGCGGAGCGGGACAAGACCGGGGTGTTCACGGGGAGTCGCGCGCTGAACCCGGTGACAGGCGAGCCGATCCCGGTATGGATCGCGGACTACGTTCTGCCTACCTACGGAACGGGGGCGATCATGTGCGTTCCAGCCCACGACGAGCGGGACTTCGCGTTTGCCCGGAAGTACGGGCTTCCGATTCGCGTGGTGATCGCCCCCTCGGACGGACCTGTGCCCGACCCGCGGACGATGACCGGGGCCTACATCGAGCCCGGGACGATGATCAGCTCAGGGCTGTTGAGCGGAACCCCTGCTGCGGATGCGCTCGCCCGCGCAACGGCCTATCTCGAAGAACAAAGGCTTGGCGAGCGGGCGGTCACCTACCGGTTGCGCGACTGGCTCATCTCCCGCCAACGGTACTGGGGGGCGCCGATCCCGATCGTGTACTGCGATCGCTGTGGAACAGTTCCCATCCCAGAACGTGATCTTCCGGTGCTATTGCCGGACGTTCCGTTCATCGGGAAGATGGGGTTGGCCGACATCTCCGGTTACGCGGACACGTCCTGCCCTCGCTGCGGGGGCAAGGCGAAGCGCGACACGGACACGATGGACACGTTCGTGGACTCGTCGTGGTACTTCTTGCGTTTCGTATCCCCGCGAGAGGAGGAGGCTCCGTTCGTGTCCGATGACGTGAACCGGTGGCTCCCGGTAGACCTCTACGTGGGCGGCGTCGAGCACGCGATCCTTCATCTTCTCTACTCCCGGTTCATCACCAAGGCCCTGTACGACTCTGGGTACGTGTCGTTCACGGAGCCGTTCAAGCGCCTGTTCACCCAGGGAATGGTGTGCCATACCGCTTACAAGTGTCCCCAGCATGGCTGGCTCTACCCGAAAGAAGTAAACGACCAACGGTGTACGAAGTGCGAACAGGTAATCGCGACGTCGTATTTCTCGATGTCGAAGTCGAAGAAGAACGTGGTCGAGCCCGCGGACATCATCGCGCGCTACGGCGCGGACACAGAGCGGCTGTACACCCTGTTCATGGGTCCTCCGGACCGGGATATCGAGTGGTCCGAGGATGGGATCCGCGGAGCGTGGCGGTTCCTGAACCGCGCGTGGAGCGTCGTGGTCGGTGAGATTTCCCGATTGACCGGGTCAACGGTCGATCTGGACCCAGCGACATTGGACCCCGACGGAAGAGCCTTGTGGCACAAACTCCACGCCACGGTGAAGAAGGTGACGGAGGAGCTTGGAGACCGTTTGGGGCTGAATACAGCGATCGCGGCGATCATGGAGCTCGTGAACGATCTTTCTTCGTACGTCGAGCGGCTGGAGGCGGACCCGCAGCTCGTGCGCCGGGTTGTCCGCGATTTGGTGCTCCTCCTTTCTCCGTTTACCCCGTTCTTCTCCGAAGAGCTGTGGCACCGGCTGGGAGAGCGGCAGCCAGTCCTCGAAACGCCGTGGCCGGAGTACGATCCAGAGGCGGTGAGGGGGGATGAGGTGGAGATTCCTGTCCAGATCAACGGCAAAGTTCGTGCCCGCGTCCGCATGGCTACCGCAGCTGCCGCGGACCGCGACGTGCTACAAGCGACGGCCCTTGCCTGGCCCGAGGTTCAGGAGCGCCTGAGGGGGCAGGAGGTTCAGCGGGTGGTCGTCGTGCCGGGGAGGCTCGTGTCGATTGTCGTCCGCTGACCGACAGGTGAACACGGTGGCCCAGATCACGGTGGTTGTCCCGGTCTTGAATGAAGAGGCGTCTCTCGGTGAGACGCTGCGCACGCTTCGCGCACAGACGTTCAACGATTTCGAGCTTCTCGTGGTGGACAACGGGAGTACGGACCGCAGCCTCCAGATCGCTGCTCGGTTCGCCGATCGGGTGATCGTCGAGCCCAAGCGGGGAGCGCTTCAGGCGATGCACCGCGGGTTCGGCGAAGCCCAGGGGGAGTTCATCGTCGGTGCCGACGCAGATACGGTGTACCCCCCACGGTGGCTGGCGCGGATGGTGGAGGCGCTGCGCCGGACGGGGACGGTGGCCGCCTACGGCCCGATGGGGTTCCGGGAGAGCCGGCGTTCCTCGCGCGCGCTGCAGGTGGGGGGATACTGCGTGCTGGCATGGTTATCCCTCGTGTTTCGGGTCCACCTGTGTGGGGCGGCGAACATGGGGATGCACCGGGATGCCTACCTCGCAGTTGGCGGATATCCACCCTTGGAGAAACGGGCGTCCCCCGATTTCCGTCTCGCGCGGGTCCTGGAAGGGGCAGGGCGTGTGCGGTTCATCCCTACGATGCCCTGCTATACCGCGAACCGGCGTTTCGTGCGTGCGGGGTGGGTTCGCGGAGCGGCTGAGGCGTTCTGGTATTGGCTCGATGTGGCTACGGGCCGGGACCGGATCCCCGGTGAGCGTTACTGGACCGATCCAGAGAAGCGCCGTGCCGCCAGACAGAGGTAGGTCAGCTCTTGTCCGCGTTTGGGCAGCGTTGCGGACACTGCCGTATGAAGCGGTGTGGTCTGTCTACCTCTGCTTGATCCTGTGCGTTCTTCCGTGGGTGGTACCTTCTCGTGCAGTGGGCGGGATACCTTCGGGGGCTTGCCTGTTCTGCGTGACACACGTGGGTTCGCTGGATCCTCTGTTTCTGGTCCGGCACAGCCGGCGGTGGCGCCTGTGGGCGCTGTTTACCGTGGATGAACGCCACCCTTGGCTGCGGTTTTTCTACCAAGCCTTCTTCCGGTTCCGGGTGGACCCGGATCGAGCGGCGAAGGGGGCGCTTCACTCCCAAACCCTGGCGGCGGCTGTGGCCTGTCTTCGTCGCGGCGGGAGTATCATGGTCTTCCCCGAGGGGCACCGCTACTGGGAGGGCCGGCTCTACGCGGGGGTGGCGAAGCTTGCCCATCGGGCAGGAGTTCCCATCGTCCCTGTGCTTCTCGCCAACGCGTACGTCTATCGGCCGGGGGCTGAGGAGGCTCCCCTGCACCGGATGGTCTGGTGCATTCTCCGCGAGACGCGCCGCCAGGGTGGTGTGGTGGTACACTTTGCAGACCCGATTGTTCCGAATCCGTCACTTTCGGAAAGGAATGACACCGAACGAATGATGGGTTTGATCGAACGCGTGTTCACCGTTTTCTACCAGGAGGCGTACGGTCTTCCAGGCCCTCGATGGGCCGGCGAGTGAGCCCCTTCGCTGGCAGACAGAAGTTGACCATGCCGCTCCGATGCCCGTATAGTCACCCGCGACCGGGGAGGCGATCGTGATCCAGGTGGGGCTGTTCATGTCTGATACAGGAGGAGGCCACCGCTCTGCCGGCCGGGCGATCGAGGCAGCGTTGAGCCTGCGCTACGCCGACCGGTTCAAGTGCGACTACTTCGATGCATTTCGCGCCTGCGGGTACTTTCCATGGAACCGCGCCCCGGAGATCTACCCGCTGTGGGTACGCTATCACGAGCCGTCATGGAATCTGTTCGTCACCGTGACCGATCGCCTTATCGCCACTTCGGTCGGACGGAGACAGCTTCCGCGGCTGGCCGTGCCACGAACACGGCGGGCGAGGCGACGGTCCCGTGCGTGGGACATCGTGGTTGTCCTCCACCCCGCGTTCAACGAACTCGCCGTGGCCCTTCGGCGGACCGCGGTCCGGGAGTTCCCCATCGTCACCGTGGTCACGGACCTCGCCAACCCCCACAGCGGCTGGTATCACCCTGAGGTGGACCGATGCCTTGTGCCGTGCGCGAAGGCTTACCAGCGAGGAGTGGAACTCGGGTTGAGCGAGGCGAGGCTGCGTGTTGTGGGACACCCTGCTCATCCTAAGTTCGCCCTCTACAACAGGACCAAGGCAGAGGCGCGGGTTGAGCTGGGGTGGGAGGCTGAGCGTTCGGTCGCTCTTCTCGTAGGCGGTGGAGAGGGAATGGGGATCGAACGGGTGGCCCGGGAGATTGACGCGGCGGCGCTTCCGGTGGATCTCGTCGTCGTGGCGGGGCGGAATCTGGCGCTTGCTGAGCGGCTCAGACGCTACCCATGGCAGGTTCCAACCCGCGTCTACGGGTTCGTCACGAACATCGAGGCAATGATGCGCGCATCCGACGTGCTGGTCGGGAAGCCCGGACCTGGAGTGATTGGTGAGGCTTCCATCTCGTCGCTCCCGATGATCCTCATCGGCGGCATGGCTCAAGAGCGGCCGAACACACCGTTCGTGGTTGAGGCCGGTGCGGGGGAGGCAGCCGCGAACCCGGCCGAAGCAGCTCGGATCCTTGGGGAGTGGCTCGCTACCCCTGGCGAGCTCGCCCGTCGTGCGGAGCGGGCGCGGGCGATTGCCTTCCCCGATGCTTCGTTCGACGTGGCCGATGAGATCGCCGTCATGTGCGGGGAACCACGACCTGTCTAGGGACTGTCGGGGATTCTAGGTCGTCCGAACGTCTTCCGGCTAACCCAGGTCTCGGGCCGGCGGCGGCCCCCCGCCGGTTTGGGGTGTAGTCCCGTGAGGGCGGAGCCGGTACGGCTCACACAGTGGGCTGTCGGCGTGGCGGAGGAGCATCGTCCGCCGTGCTGAATGGCCGCGGTGCGCTTCCCTCCAAGGGAGGTGGGGGGCTGCACCCATCCGGGCACCATTCAGTTCTACCATTGTCCGATGTACCATAGCGTCCAGGGGGCTGCAAGGTGACTCCATGAAGATCGGCCTGTTCACGGACACGTACGCGCCAGATGTCAACGGCGTGGTTACGGTGATCCAGCTCATGGAGCGCGAGCTGCGGAGAGCCGGACACGACGTCTGCGTGTTTGCTCCCACCTACCCGGGGCACACGGATGCTGATGGCGCTGTCTACCGATTCCCCTCTGTGCGGCTGGTGCTGTACCGTGGGATGCGGTTTGCTCTGCCCGTCGGGGGGCGCAAGGTGTTCCGGCTGATCGCGGGCTTGGACATCGTCCACTCCCATGACCCGTTCTCTGTGGGGCAGGTGGCGTTCTGGGCGGCGTGGCGGCACGGCATCCCGCACCTCCACACGTACCACGCTCTGTACACGGAACTGAGGCGGTACATCCCGCCCCCATTTCGGCCACCACGGCAGGCAGTGGAGCAGATCAGCCGTGCATTCTGCAATCTGTGCGACGGGGTGATCGCTCCGTCCCGCGCGGTCGAAACAGAGCTCAGATCATATGGGGTAAGGGTTCCCATTTACTCCCTTCCGTTCGGCGTGGACGAGGAAGAGTTTGCCCACTCCCCGGGGTGGAACGCGCGCCGTGAGCTTGGGCTACCCCCAGGCGAGCTGCTTCTGTTCGTCGGCCGACTGGGATGGGAGAAGAACATCGAGTTCCTGTTGCGGTCGTTCCAGCGAGTTCATGATCAGCGCCCCGAAAGCCACCTCGTGATCGTCGGGGAAGGTCCCCAACGTTGCCGACTGGAATCGTACACAGGCGATCTGGGCATCATGGACGCGGTGACCTTCACCGGCCCGATTTCACGCGGGAGGCTCATCGACCTCTACCGTCAAGCCACCTTGTTCGTGTTCTCCGCGAAGATGGAAACGCAGGGGCTCGTCCTGGTCGAAGCGATGATGGCCGGGTTGCCCGTGGTTGCCGTGGGCGCGATGGGGCCTCTGGACATCGTGACCTCTGGTGAGACAGGGCTGCTGGTGGGCGAAAACGAGGAGGAATTTGCCTCGGCCTGCCACACGCTCCTCGCCGATGAAACGCGACGGAGACGGCTGAGCGAGGCAGCACGGCACTGGGCAACGGCGCGGAGCGCCCGGGTTTCCACAGCCCAGCTTCTCCATATCTACGAAGAAGCGAAGGCTCGTCAGATCTCACGACGGACCCGGCCCCGCGGACGCGGCCTCAGGGGAGACTGGTTGCGCGGGTGTGACCGGCGGTGAGCCACTGGATAATCTCGGACACGGCCGCGTCTCGACTCTCTCGCGTGAGGCGAACGAGGTGGTCTGCCCTGTGGCGGATCATATAGGCCAGGGGATGGTTTGACCGTCGATGGACGGTGACGAGAAGGTTCTGTGCCTCGTCGAGCGCTTGCTTCACGGTCTGGATGAACAGCGAGGAGCAAAGCTCCATCGGCCCGACTTCATCCACAACCACCAACGCCGCTTCGTCGATCGCCCGTGCGATCGCGCCGACGCCCACTGCCTCGAGATCGCGGAGGTTGAGCCGATAGCGGCCGAACCGCGGGCCGTCAGCGCCATGCAGGTGGGCGAGGACTCCCTCTTCCCCGGTGGCGAGGTTCTGGACGGCGAACCCCACCCGGCGGCCGCACTTCTGGATCGCGGTGGTGACCATCCCCCCGCAGGACAGGGGAACGCGGTCCGCGACCCGCGCGACGAGGGTGGACTTCCCTACACCCGGAGTCCCCGTAACCGCGATCTTCATCGGACGTGTGGATTGTAGCCGCGAGGTGACACAGCCGGCGTTGGCGCGTACCGTTCCCCCATGATTGCCGTGCTCCTCCCCGTGTTTCTCCTCGCTGGGGTCGGGTGGGTCCTCGGTCGCCTGGGCCGCGTTCCGTCCCGACCGCTCGCGCAGGCGGCATTCTGGGTCCTCTCTCCGGCTCTCATCTTCGAATCGTTGCGCACGGCCGATCTCTCGCTGGCCGGGACGGTTGTCCTGTTCGCCCTCGTGCACCAACTCGTCATGTTCGTTCTGTCGCTTGGGGTGGGACGGATCCTGTTCCGCTGCGATCGGCCCGCCCGAGCTACGACGTCCCTGGTTCTGACGTTCGGGAACTGCGGGAACCTCGGGCTCCCGCTCCTCTTGTTCGCGTACGGCCCGTCCGGGGTCGATGCGGGCGTGGTGTTCCTCTCCGCGAACACCGTCCTCTTGTCCACCCTTGGAGTGGCGGTGGCAGCGTGGGAAGGGGAGAGAATCCGATGGCGGAGCACGTGGGGCAAGCTCCTGCGCGTGCCGTGGGCGTACGCGGTCGCCGCGGCGCTTCTTGTCCGGTGGACGGGGTTCCCGGAGGTCTTCTCCCGAGCGACGGGACTCCTTGCGGGCGGGGCGATCCCGCTGTTCCTCCTTCTCCTTGGGCTCGAGCTGGCCCACGTGCGGGTGACGCAGGTGGCGAAGCCGGCCGTGGGGCTGGCGCTCCTCCGCCTGCTCGCCGGTGGAGCGCTGGCGTGGGCGCTGGCGTGGGGGTTCCGGGTCGAGGGTGTGCTTCGGGGAAGCCTCATCATCGAGGGGAGCGTTCCCAGCGCTGTGAACGCGTTCCTCCTCGCGTCCCAGTACGGTCGGCGACCGGATCTGGCGGCATCGGTCCTGTTCCTATCCACCCTCTTTTCCCTGGGTACCCTCTGCCTCACCCTGTTTCTCTTGAGGATCGTGGGGTAGACTGGAACTGACATGGGAAGCATTCTGATCGCGACGGCGATGTTCCCAGAGGCGATGGAGCGCTTGCAGCGGGCCGGCCACGAGGTCGAGGTCTGCGAGGGCTTTCCTCCCACCGAAACCCTGGCGGAAGTTGATGCGCTCATCTGCCCTCTGTCCCTTCCCATCCAGGCGGAACTTCTGGACGCCGCGCCTCGGCTTCGGATTGTCGCCAATCTCGGGGTGGGAGTGGACAACATTGACCTCAAGACTGCGTCGGAACGGGGAATTCTCGTCTCCAACACGCCGGACGTTCTCACCGAGGCGACGGCGGATCTGGGGTGGGCTCTTCTCCTCGCTGCGGCGCGGCGGGTTGTGGAGACGGATGGGGAGCTGCGCGCTCAGGGGTTCCCCGGTTGGGTATTCCTACCGCCCTATCTCGGGGTTGACGTGTACGGGAAGGCCCTCGGAGTGGTTGGGTTCGGCCGGATCGGACAGGCGGTGGCCCGTCGCGGACAGGGGTTTGGGATGGAGCTCTTCTACACGTCCCGATCTCGAAAGCCGGGTATTGGGGGGGCGCTTCGAGCACGCTTCGTGTCTCTGGATGAGCTTCTGCAGAAAAGCGATTTCGTCGTCTTGTGCACTCCCTTGACCCCGGACACGCGGCACCTCATCGGGGCACGGGAACTGAGGCTCATGAAGAGGGATGCGATTCTCGTGAACATCGCCCGCGGTCCGATTGTGGACGAGGCTGCCCTTGTCTCCGCTCTCCGGGACGGGACGATCCGCGGAGCGGGGCTCGACGTGTTCGAGGACGAGCCGCGGGTGCACCCCGGCCTTGTGGGGCTCAAGAACGTCGTCTTGACCCCTCATATCGGGTCCGCGACCGGGGCTACCCGACGCAGGATGGCGGATC
Organism: Acetothermia bacterium UBA7521; assembly: GCA_002479455.1. Classification (GTDB taxonomy): domain Bacteria; phylum Bipolaricaulota; class Bipolaricaulia; order Bipolaricaulales; family Bipolaricaulaceae; genus Bipolaricaulis. The sequence continues at coordinate 14,148 of DLNB01000016.1, read as the reverse complement.
TTGCTTGCGACGCCGTTCTTGCTGTGTTCGACGGCGAGAGACCCCTGAATCTTGTGACCCCTCCGGCTTCCGGGTAGGTGTGAAACCATGGCTGGCCGGGCGGTGTACAATGCGGCGGAGGTGGTTGAGAGATGAAACGGGCGAGGCTGTTGGCGTTGATGCTGGTGGTGTTCGGCGGTGCGATGGCGTGGGGACAGTGGTGGTGTGATCCGTGCCTCCCCCCTCCTCCAGTTGAACCCTCCTGCTACGTGACGTTCGGGGTTGGGGAGCCGATCCAGGTTGAGCTTGTCGTTCCGTGGGGCATCTTCTGCTGCAACCCCTGCGCTTCGACAACGATGATTGCCGGTTGGTCGGTCGAGGCGTTTGGGGGCGGGGTCGTCTACCAGCACATGTACCCCGTTCCGGTAAGCGCGGCTACGAAGATCATCTGGAACCAGCAGGATGGCACTGGAGTTCAGGTGAGCCCGGGGTTCTACAAGATCGCCGTGACGACCACAGCGGGGATCGTGACGACCCACGTGAAGATCGTCGTGCAGACCGATTGCTGCTGGTCCTGGTGTCAGCCGATTTCCAAACCGTGCGGGGTCTCTTGGTGCGACCCGTACCTGAAGATCTCGCGTGCGCCGGTCTGCGACCCGTGCGGCTGGTCGAGCTGCGCTCCGTGCTGTTCACCGTGTCTGTTCCCGTTCCTGTTCTTCCTCGGCATCGGGAAGTGAGTTGCCGGAGCTGCCCGATCTCGAGGTCGTGAAGGGTATCCTCGCCCCCCGGATCGTGGGACGCACGGTCTGGGGGGTGGAGGTCAATCGGTCCGATCTCCTGCGAACCGGGGCCCTGAGCCTGAACCCCCTCGTCGGTGCGGAAGTCCGTGCCGTGGGACGACGGGGCAAGCATCTCCTCTTCTCGTTTGACGGGGAACTCCATCTTGTGCTCCACCTCATGCGTTGGGCGTGGCTGTGGCACGGTCCGCACGGGTACGCGCCGACCACGGCCACAGATCTGCGCCTCACGTTCGATGACGGGACCGACCTACGTCTCATCGAGCGCCGCTCTCCGCGGCTGGCGGCAGCGTGGGTCGTTTCAGATCCCCCCCGCTCTGAGCCGCTGCAAAAGGTGGGGATTGAGCCTCTGGTTCCGGAGTTCACCCTGGAGGCCCTGCGCCGGGCCATCCATGGCAGGCGCCGTTCCCTCAAGCGCATCCTCACCGACCAAGCGCTCATCGCCGGGATTGGGAACGCCTATGCCGATGAGATCCTGTTTCGGGCGAAACTGTCTCCCGTTCGCTACACCCACAACCTGACCGGGGAAGAACTGGACCGGCTGTGGCGCGCGATCGGGGAGACCCTGCACTGGGCAGTCTCTGAGATCCAGGCGCGGGTTGGGAACGAGCTGTTCGACCGGGAGGTGCGAGACTTCCTCCGCGTTCATGGGAAGAAGGGTGCCCCCTGTCCGGAATGCGGGACCGCGATTGCGCAGATCCTCTACGACGAAGTGCAGACGAACTACTGCCCGCACTGCCAGCGGACGGAAATCCCCAGCACAGACGGAGATCCGCGGCGGAGCCGCGGTCGTTAGGTGCGAAGAAGGAGTGCGAGCACGGCTTTCTGGGCGTGGAGGCGGTTCTCCGCCTGATCGAACAAGACCGAGTTTGGGAGACGGGACGCCTCGTAGCTGATCTCTTCGCCGTAGTGGGCGGGGAGGCAGTGCATGACGAGGCACTCGGGGTTGGCAGTCTCTACGAGATCCACATCTACGGTGAACGCCTGGAACGTCTTTCGCCGATCTCCCCTCTCACTCTCCTGGCCCATGCTCGTCCACACGTCCGTGTACAGAACATCCGCGCCTCGCGCCGCTTCCTTCGGGTCGTGAACGATCTCCACGGTTCCACCGACGGCGCGCGCTGCGGCGACGATCTCGGCATCCGGCTCCTGGCCTGCGGGACAGGCGATCCGGAACCGGAGCCCGAGCCGGGTTGACGCCTCAATCAGAGAGTGGGCTACGTTGTTCCCATCTCCGATGAAGACCAAGGTGGTACCGCGGAGCGCGCCCCGTTTCTCGCGGATGGTGAGCATGTCTCCCAGAGCCTGGCACGGGTGATGGAGGTCGGACAGGCCGTTGATCACCGGCACCGTCGCATACCGTGCCAGTTCTTCGACGGTATCGTGGCCGAATACCCGGGCCATGATCCCGTCCACGTAGCGCGACAGGTTGAGGGCGATGTCCTCGGTTGTCTCCCGCTTCCCGAGCTTGATGTCCTCTGGTCCGAGGTACAAGGCGTGGCCGCCGAGATGGGTCATCCCCACCTCGAACGAGACGCGCGTCCGCAGGGACGGCTTCTGGAAGATCATCGCCAGCGTCTTCCCCTGGAGGACGTCCTGATGGGAGATCCCCGCCCGCTGCTCCCGCTTCAGGTGGAGGGCGAGATCGAGGGCTTCCCGCAGTTCATCGGCTCGCCAGTCGGCGACGGTCACGAAATGGCATCTGGTCACGGTTCCCTCCTCACATTACGACTCGACTTCCCGAACGAGGATGTGGCGGTGGGCGAGGTCGCGGATGAACTCCGCGTACAGGTCACCCACGAACGCGTCCTCTGGGGCGACGATCCCCGGCGTGGCGATCTTGCCCTCTCCCACCATCCGCGCTCCGATTGCGGCGGCGAACCCCGTGACACGGGCCATAGACGAAATCCCGTTCACTCGGTCCGCCTGATCCCACAGGTAGTAGTCGACGCGAGCCTTTCGCCCATTCTTCGTCCCCTCGACCGTGTTCCACATCACGCACACGTCGGCCTCTCCGTCGCGGGCGAGCAACCGGGGGGTGAGGAGAGCGGAGAGAAACGCCCGGGGGACGACCGCGGCCCCGCCCACGCGCACCGGGTTGAGGTCCAACAGGCCGCACTCCTTCAGGGTGTCGATGGCCTCGTAATGGCCAGGCCAGCGGATCGTCTTCTCCGCGAACTCGCGAAGACCCGCCCGGGTGTAGATGAACGACGGCATCCCGGGCGTGATCGCGCACTCGAGATCCTCGTCGATTCCAAATTCCCGGAATCGGAACACTTCGCGATCGGTGAGGGCGTCCACTTCGACCACCCGGCTGTCTTTGATCACCGGAAGCTTGATCATGTACTCGCGCAGCACGTGGTCGAACGCCCACGTGACCATGTACCTCAGGGGATGCCGCGCCGCGGCGGACTTGTCCGGGATCCCCCCCACGCGCGCGATCGCCGATTCTGCCAGGTCGAGCTTGCGGATCCCCTCTCCGACCGTGATGTTTGACACCCCGGGCGCGAACCCCATCCCGTCGAGGAACGTGACGTCGTTCCGTACCGCCTGCTCATGGAGCCACTCCCCGTACTCGGCTCCCGTCGTGCCGGTCGGCACAGGAAGCCCTTCCGTCTCGTGAGCGTCGGGCCGGCGGTGGTACTCCTCGAGCATGTCCACGAGGTGCAAGCCGTGACGGATCGCGAGTTCAACGACCGTGTAGCTCGTCCGTCGGTCGGGGAGCGCGATCACCGCCACGTCATACTTGCCCATGACGAGATCGAGATCCCTGCCGGTGACATCTGCTCTGTGCACGCGAACCTTCGGGCTTCCCAGCCACCGGCTCACCTTCTCCAGCGCCTGCGGCGTGCGGCCGACAAGCCCTACGGCCTCTACCCCGTCTTCCCGGACGAGGTCCCATGCCACGGCAGCACCGATCTTCCCGGCCCCCCCGACGACGAGAATTTTCACTGGGCGCTCCCTTTGCCGCTGGCTCGCGGGCGGTGACGGTCTTACGGGTAGTTCTTCGTCACGATGTGGGTGCTCGTGGACGAGACGCCTTCCACTTTACGGATCTCCTCGGTCACGATGTTGTGAAGCTCCGCCACCGAGAAGCTCGACGGGAGTTCCTCGAACTCGAGGTAGGCGATGATGTCGTAGTCGCCAAAAACGGTATCCACCCGCTTCACATGCGGTTTCGTGCGGATGATCTCCGCAATCTTTCCTTCCGTGGCGCCGCGACAGCGGACCAACACGTATGCAGAAACTGGCATGAGTGTGCCCCCTTCGGATCGTTCCTGAGAGCGATGGTAGCCGTTCGCTCCGGTTCGGGCAAAGTTCCTTGGGCCCTCCATCCGGTCTCGGTACAATGCCCGACTATGGATCCTGTACGCGTGCGGTTCGCACCCAGTCCCACCGGGTACCTTCATGTGGGAGGAGGCCGAACCGCTCTCTTCAACTGGCTCTACGCCCGCCATCACGGGGGAACGTTCATCCTGCGCATCGAGGACACGGACCGCACCCGGTCCACGGGCGAGGCGATCGAGCAGATCTTCGCCTCGCTTCGTTGGCTAGGGTTGGACTGGGACGAGGTGTACCGCCAGACCGATCGCTTCGACCGCCACCGCGAGGTGGCCGCAGACCTCGTCCGTCAGGGAGCGGCCTACGAGTCGGACGGTGCTGTCTGGTTCAGGGTTCCTCCCCACGGGGTTACGACCATACCCGATCTTCTGGCCGGGGACGTCACGGTCCAGCACACCGAGCTCAAGGACTACGTCATCCTTCGTTCCGATACGACGCCCACCTACAACTTCGCGTGCGTGGTGGACGACCACGACATGGGGATCACCCACGTCATCCGTGGGGCGGAGCACCTCAACAACTCGCCGAAGCAGCTACTCATCTACCACGTGCTTGGGTGGAGCCCGCCTCAGTTCGCTCACGTCCCGCTCATCCTTGGGCCCGATCGGTCCAAACTCTCCAAGCGCCACGGCGCGGGTTCGGTGCTCGACTACGACGAGCGAGGGATCCTCCCCGAGGCGCTCGTGAACTTCCTTGCCCGGTTGGGATGGTCCCACGGCGATCAGGAGGTGTTCTCACGCGAGGAGCTTGTGGCCCTGTTCGACCTCCCGGGGGTCAACACCTCGGCGGCGGTGTTCGACGACGAGAAGCTCCTGTGGCTCAACCACGAGTGGCTGCGGCGGCTGGAGCCGCACCGGCTGGGAGAGCTCCTCGCGGAGCGGATCGTGGTGCGGGGCGTGGCCGACCGGGCGGCAGTGAAGGACATTGGCCGCGAGAAGCTCGCTCGAGCGGCAGTTCTGCTGCGGGAGCGGGGCCGGACCTTGGTGGAGATGGCAGATCGCGCCCGGCCGTACCTGCCCGGTTCCGTCGAGCTGTCTGCGGATGCGCAAGACCTGTGCACCCCAGAGCTGCGATCCGCCCTCAGGGAAGTTGCGATGCGTACCGAGGCGCTTCGCGATCCGAGCGCTCAGGAATTCGAGATCGTGTTGCGCAGGGCAGCCGACGAGCTGGGTCTTCCCATGAAGTCCCTCGCTCCGGCCGTGCGCGTGGCGGTGAGCGGGGCGCGGGTTGGACCGGGACTCTACGACCTATTGGCGGTCATCGGTCCCGAGATCGTCGCGGCCCGGCTGCGAACCGCTGCCGGTGGTGAGAAGAAAGGATGATGAGGACAGCACTCGCTGTTTTGTTTGTGTTGGGGGTTGCCTGGTGA
>DLNB01000016.1:0-8622 GCA_002479455.1 Acetothermia bacterium UBA7521 | reverse complement strand
TGCCTGGGGAGGGTGGGGGCAAGACGTGCGGTTGACCCTCGCCCCCGCTGACGCGGTGGGCGATTGGGCCCAAGCTCTGGTTCCCCTGCGGTTGCGATCGACCCCCGCTCAAGACGTAGCGTTCGATGGGCCGCCTCTCGTTCTCTCCCAATGGGGCGAAGTCGTTCTCGGCACGGCTCGGTACACCCTCCTCCTCGGGATACGGGCGGATGGCCAGGCCGATCTGTGGGTGGACGCCAACCGCGACAAGCGCATCTCCTTCGACGAGATCCTGGTCGGTTCTCGCGCGCCCGGCTACGTGGAGTGGGTCGCCGAGCTGAGGGCGACGCCATCCGGTGGAGAGGCTTTTCTGTACCCGCTGACCGTGGTGTGGCCGGAAGGACGCGGGTACGTGTACCTCGTCGGTGGCGCGCCCCGATGGGGGGAGTTTGCGGCGGACGGGAGGACGGCGACCGTTGTCCTCGTGGATGGGGACCTCGACGGGACCTACGGGACGAAAGGGGACTTCTACGCCGTGGATGTGGATGGAGATGGGATCGTGCACGGTGAGCCCGATGGCCACGAAAGGTTCGCTCTCGGCGAGGGGTTCACATTTGGTGAGAGGAGTTACCGATTGTCCCACATCGACCCCGGTGGAGCCGCGGTCCGTCTCCTGCCCACAGGGTACGTGCCGCCCAAGCCGCCCCTTCTCCCGGGGTACCCGGCGCCGGAACTGCGATTCACGACGTTTCCCGACGGGAAACCGTTCGCCCTGTCCGACCTCCGAGGCAAGGTAGTGCTGGTGGACTTTTGGGCCACGTGGTGCGGTCCGTGTATGAATGAACTACCGCTGCTCCTCGAGCTGTACGAAGCGCACTCGGGAGACGGGTTCGAGATCGTCGGGTTGAGCCTTGATACAAGCGAGCGCGACCTGCGAACCGTGCTCGCCGAGCGTGACGTGGGTTGGCCGGTGGCGTTCGAGGGGAAGAGTTGGGACAACACGCTTGCCCAGCTGTACCGAGTGTATCAGATCCCCACGTCGTACCTCCTCGACCAGGATGGGATCATCCGTTACCGCGACCTGCACGGGAGCGAGCTTGCGGAGCGGATCGTCGAGCTTCTCTCTACCCCACTCGCCCCAGTACCCGTGGGATCTAGTCCGGTCTTGGTTCCGGTTCTCGGCCCCCCGAGGCCGATCCTGGAGGTCCACGCTCCGCCGGAGGTCGATCTTGTGCCCGGCGAGGGGGGAATGTTCTCTGTGGTGCTTGTCAACACCGCTCCCTACGAAGCCGAGGAAGTGCGGATCTTCTTGGCCGGTCTCCCCGACGAGGCCGCAGCCCCTGAAGTCGAGCTGGCGGGGATCCCGGCGTTTGGCGAGCGTGAGGTGCGGCTCGCCGTCGACCTGGCCGGCGCGGTGAGCCCCGTTCTCTCCGCCTCGATCGAGGTGTTGTATCATTACTGCATTGCCGACGCCTGTTTTCAGATCCAGGACGCGGTGCCGGTGGTGTTCGCCGTGGGCGAGGCACGGCCGCGGCCCTGGACAATCCCGGCATGGTGGATCCTCATCGCCCTCGGGGTTGGTCTCGTCCTCGCGGTCCTCCTGCGCGGCCGTCTGTTGATCGTGGCGGGGCTTGTTCTTGTGGGCGTGGCGGGAGCGAGCCTGATCGTGGGGGTCCTCCGTGGCCAGGCGACCCAGGCGTGGCGGATTGCCAGCGTCCTGTGCACATCGTGCGTGGGGATCGACGAAGTGCGGATGGAGGACGTGACCTTGCCCCCGTCCATCCGGGATGCGCTGGCCGCGTTTCCCGGATCGGCCCACCTCGTGGTGTTCCACACCCCGTGGTGCAAGTCCTGTCCCTATGCCAAAGCTCTCGTGGCGGAGGTGGCGCGGGCCAACCCCCGGATCGCGTACGAGCTGGTGGACGCCGATCAGGATCGGGATCAAGCGGAGAAGGCGGGCGTCCTCCAGGCGGGGCGGGTCATCGTCCCCGCGATCCTCGTCGTCGAGACCGGGAGGGCCTTGTTTGGAACAAGCGACCTCGCTGCGCGGATCCTCGCCGCCCTCGGGGAGATCCGGTGATGCTGCGCACGTTCCGCCGGGGGACCCAATCCCTGGGAATCGTCCTCGGCGTGTTCGGGGCCACCGGGATCGGGATGACCCACCTCCTCTTCCCTGGGCTCCACTGCTACGCGTGCCCGCTCGCCATCACCGTGTGCCCGATCGGGCTCATGCAGAACCTTATTATTGCGGGCACGGTCCCGTTCTACTTTCTGGGGGCCGTTGCCACGTACGGGCTCCTTCTCGGACGGGGGTGGTGCGGCTGGTTCTGTCCGTTCGGGACGGTGAACGATCTCCTTGCGTTCCGCAAGGCCCGGTTCGTACGAGCGTTGTCACCTCTCAAGCTGCTCGTTCTTCTCGGGACCGGCGTCGCCGCGTGGCGGCTGGCTGACACGTGGTTCTGCAAGCTGTGCCCGGCGGCGTCGCTTACGGCCTCCCTCCCCTACCTCGGGCTCGGCGTGGCCGAGGTCAACACGCCGTTCCTCATCCACATGGGAACCCTGACGACAGTGCTGGTGGGGATGGTGTTTGTGGCTCGGTTCTGGTGCCGTTACCTGTGCCCGATGGGTGGACTCTTATCCCTGTTCAACCGAGTGAGCTTCTTCGGGCTGCGGCTCCGCGCGGATCGCTGCACGGAGTGCGGTGTGTGCGCTCGATCATGTCCGATGGGGATCGAGCCGCATCGGAAGATCAACTCGAGCGACTGCCTGAAGTGCGGGAAGTGCATACCTGCGTGCAAGAGCAGTGCGCTGTCCATCGGGTTCTCCCTGCCGGGAGCGAGGGGCCGTGATCCGCTACGCGCTTCTGGGACTGCTGCAAGGGCTGACCGAGTTCCTCCCCGTCAGTAGCTCCGGGCACCTCGTTCTGGCTCGGATCGCGCTGGGGGTGGATGCGCCGGGGATTGCCCTCGAGGCCGCGGTCCATCTCGGAACGCTCGCTTCACTTCTTCTCTACTTCCGACGTGACGTGGTCTGCCTTGCGTTGGGGTGGGTCCGTGGGGGGGAGGAGCGGCGCCAACTGGGGCTTCTTCTCGTCGGGACAATCCCCGTTGTTGCCGTCGGTCTTCTCGCACGGGGGGGGATCGAACGGGCGTTTGGCTCGCCGCTCCTCGTCGGTGGGATGCTCTTCGTGACTGCGTTGGTCCTCCTCTTCGGTGATCGGCGGGTCGGCCGCGCGCTGCGGGGGAAGGTACGATGGGTGGACGCCGCGGCGGTGGGCCTTGCCCAGGCCGCCGCCCTGCTTCCAGGGATCTCCCGTTCCGGTACCACGGTGGTAACCGGGATCGGAATGGGCCTCACACCGAGCGCATCCGCTCGGTTCTCGTTTCTGCTCGCTATTCCCGCGATCGGCGGGGCAGCCCTGTTCCCACTTCTGGCGGTCGCCCGCCAGCCAGATGTGAACTGGGCGGGGCTTGCTGTGGCAATGGGGTGTGCCGCCGCGAGCGGACTCGTCGCGGTCCGCACCTTCTTACGGATCGTCCGGGCCGGTGTGCTGTGGCCCTTCGCGCTGTATTGCGCGGCGGCAGCGCTGGCGGTGCTCGTCCTGGGAAGGGCGACCGCTTAGCACAGGACATCCGCCCTCGTCCTCCGAGGAACGTCCTCCCACCGGTGGGACACTTCTATCTGCCCAGGAGGGAGCCCCCGACGTTGGCTGCGGACCCCTCCATGCCGACACTCAGGAGGCCATGGGTGGGAACTTCAAAAAGGGGATCCGGGGAGTTGCGGTGTTGTGTGCGGCGGTCACAGTGGTGACGTGGTCAGCAGGGGGGGCAACCCTCGCTGCCGAAGGTTTCGCCACCACCGGGCAGGGGGGCGCTGACTGGTATTGGTTGCAGCCGCAGAGCCATGCCCAGTGGGAGTTTCTCGGCCTTCCCAGCGGTTCAGATCCGTACATCGCGCTTGAGGCGTTTCTCTGTCTATCCCTCCCCAACGGGAGCACACCCGCAGAGATCGAAGTCCGGTTCCTGATCGGCACCGTCGCTGGGCAGATCTCCGGGTTGCGGGTGGCTCGGCTGAGTCGAATCCAGTCCAACGCGGATTACGCGATGTACTTCGGTCAGGTGTTCATCCCTCGACGCGAGATCGGGTTGGGATCACGGCTCACCGTGCGACTGGAGGGCGGCCCCATCGGTCTGCCCATCGGTGTGCATCCGCATTCAGTCCGGCTGGCCATGGGCACAGGTGGAGGAGCGCCCGTGGTGAGCAGCGGTGTTCTGAGCGGTCAGGGAGGGAGCCTGGAGGAGGTCTACGGATCTGGCGGGGCGGCAACCCCCTTCGCTGCTGCAGCCCCAGTACGCACCTTGCCCGATTCCGCGGTGATCAACTCCGCGCCGTTTCTCACTTCGGGGACCTATCGCGGGACACTGGGCTGGAGCGGCCCGTACGACACGCCCACCGGGATGGGCCTGTACAGAGTCAACCTGCGTGTCGACGAGGTCGTGACGTTGCGTGTTGAGACAACCTCGTCGTGCCTGCTCGTGCTTGTGGACCCCACGGGCCGCAAGGTAGGGGAGATCGAAGGAAGCTCCTGGCTGGGTTTGGAGTACCGGGCTACGGTGGGCGGCGCCTGGCAGATCCACATCATCTGCCGCGAGGGAAGGCCGCGCTTCCCCTACACGCTCACGCTGGGCATCCGTCGGTAGGCCGCAAGAGCGGCCGCTCAGCGCCCGAGCTTGCGGGCAAGGTCGTCCCACGAGAGCCGGACCGCCACCGGCCGGCCATGGGGACACCGCGCGGGCTCGGTCGTGCCCTTCCATCGCTCGACGAGGGCTTCCTGCTCCTCGTGGGAGAGGGTCTCTCCTGCTCGAATCGCAGCCGCGCACGCCACCTCCCGCCACAGCTCGACCAACACGGGCTCTCCCTCCAGGAGTTGCTCGGCCACGGCGGCGATCGGTTCCTGGAAGCCAAGGCGTGATTGACGCTCGGCGAGCGGCGCTGGCCAGCCGCGGAGCAGAAACGTCCGTTCCCCAAAGGGCTCGAGGTGAACACCGAGGGACTGCAGCAAGGGGAGCACTTTGCGTAGAGCTTCAGCACGGTCGAAAGGGACTTCAATCTGGACGGGCACGAGGAACTCCTGGGTCGGGAGTCCGGTGCCGTCGCGGCTTTGTTCGAACAGAACACGCTCGTGGGCCGCATGTTGGTCCACGATCTCCAGGTCTCTTTCGCTTTCGACGATGAGGTAGCTCCCCTGGACCTGGCCCACCATCCGCCACGGGCGGGGGATGGAAGAGAAGGGCGCGGATTCCGAGAGGAGCATGGGCTCACTTCCGGCGCTGAGCGGAGGGGGTGGGGACCACGCTGCGGCTGCCGACTCCCCCAGCGCCGGTGCCGCCGTCTGTCCGCCCAGCGCCCGCAGCGCCGCTCGTCGGAGGAGATCCATCACCGCCTTGTCCGACCGGAACCGGACTTCTTCCTTTCTAGGGTGTACGTTCACGTCGGCGAGCTGGGGGTCTGCGTCGAGGTAGAGGAAGAACGCGGCGTGCCCGCCTCGCGGGAGATACCGCGCGTAGACCTGGGCGATCCCCAGGGCAAGCACCCCCGGTCGTACCGTGCGCCCCGACAGGAACAGGTGCTGATCCACCCGCGTTGGGCGAGCCAGAATCGGCGGGCCGAACCACGCTTGCAGTCGGAACCCGGGCTCCTCCATCTCCACGGCGGCGAGCTGGGATGCGAACGCCTCTCCGTACACCTGGCCGATACGAACGAGGGGGGTCGCGGCGGGCGGAACATCGAGGAGATCTCTTCCCTCCGATCGAATCGTGAACGCGGTTGCGGGGCGGGCGAGGACGATCCTCCGTAGGGTAGAGAGGAGACGTCGCCTCTCCACCGGCGGCGCATCGAGAAACTGCCGTCGCGCTGGGACGTTCCAGAACAAGTCGCGAACTTCCACCGTCGTCCCCACCGGGCGCGGGGCGGGCTGGTCCACCGTCACCACCCCTTCCTCAACCCCTACCTCATGCCCCCCCTCCGATCCTTCGGAGCGCGAGGTGAGCGTTACCCGGGCTACGGCGCAGATCGCGGCCAGCGCCTCTCCCCGAAACCCGAGGGTCCGGATGTGGCGGAGATCCTCCTCGGTGGAAAGCTTGCTGGTCGTGTGCCGTTCGAGGGCGAGCCGCATCTCGTCGGGCGTCATCCCCACGCCGTCGTCGTCCACCCGGAGGAGGGCGATCCCGCCCTCGGCAACCTCGACCCGGATCCGACGCGCTCCGGCGTCGAGCGCGTTCTCGACGATCTCCTTTGCCACCGAGGCAGGCCGGTCGACCACTTCCCCGGCGGCGATCTTGCGGATCACCGCTTCCTCCAGCCGTCGAATGGGCACCGTGGGGCAAGGCTACTTCCGCTTGCCGCCGTTTGCCAACGGTCCCCGCTTGCGTTACTCTCGCCCGAGACAGGACCAAAGGAGGCCAATCCGATGCACACCGTCCCTGAACTGATCTCCCTCCTCGGGCTCTCCACCGAGAACCAAGTTCGGAACCGCATTGAAGCCGTTCGGGACCTCCTTCTTGGCTCGCTCCGCCGCGGCCCCAACAACCAACTCCTCGTCACGGACGACGGCCTCCGGCTCCTGCGGGACCTCCAGGCGCTGTGCGAAACCGGACATACCTTGACCGAAGCGTCCAATATCATGCGCTATAAACACGATAAAGATGAACAAGAGATCGCTGGAGTTTCGTCCTCTATCACCGCAAACAAGGCCAAACAGGACAAACCCGACGATGAAGGGTGGCGCATGTTGGTGGAACACCTCGCGGCCGAGGTGCGCGGGCTGGCGGGGCGGGTGGCGGCGCTGGAGGCCGCGGCCCATCGGGAGCGGCCATCGGTGACCTGGTGGGATCGGTGGCGATAGGGACAATGTTCCTATGACCACCGAGACGAAGCTTGCCCAGGTGAAAGCGGCGATCGCCCGTTCGCCGCGGCTGCGGATGCTCTCCACGTGCTCAAACATCACCGCCATCGACCGCCTGAAGATCAACGACCACGGACCGACCCATGTCCGCATCGTGATCCGGATCGCGTTGCAGCTCTTGGATCTCCTCCACGGGGCAGGGGTCAAGCTGGGGGTCACGGATCACGGCCTCGGCTACGAGGATGCACAGGTGGTGGTGCTCCTGGGGGCGGCGCTCCACGACGTGGGCCACGCCATCCACCGAGCGGACCACGAGCTGTTCTCGATGATCCTCGCTCCGACGCTTCTCGACGAACTGCTGGTGGGGATCTACGACGAGCCGGCGCGGACGGTGATCCTCGCCGAGACGATGCACGCCATCTGGGCCCACCGGGCCGCAGTGCGGCCGCTCACCGTGGAGGGCGGGATCCTCAAGGTGGCGGACGCCCTCGACATGGAAAAGGGCCGGGCCCGGATCCCATTCCGGGTCGGTGAGCCCACCATTCACAGCGTGTCCGCGATGGCGATCGAGAAGGTGGAGATCAAGCCGGGGAAGGAGAAGCCCGTGCACATCCACGTGCGGATGACGAACTCCGCCGGGATCTTCCAGCTCGACAGCCTGCTCAAGGAGAAGCTTCAGACCTCCGGGCTGCGGGAGCACATCGAGGTGTCGGCGGAGATCGAGGGCGAGGAGAAGAAGATCATCGGCCGCTACGCCCTCGACTGAGAGGGCCGTGGGCCGCCTCCGTCCATCGGGGGACGGGTGTCAGGCCCCCGCGCGCGACGGACCGCGTCTGCGGCCTTCCTGGGGGGCACTTTACAAAAGGGGCCTTTTGTCAAATCGCTCCCCCACGAAAAGGACGTTCAGGGCGTGAGTTGACAGGCAAGCGGACCTTATGTAAAGTATGGCGTGTCTAATGTAAAGTGCGAACCCCGCCCGGGAGGGCCCCCCTGTGCCCCTTGAGTTGACGCAGGAGGACTTCCTCGCCCCGGACCAGGTCCGTCGGGTGAAGGCCCACGCCCGGCGGGAGGCGGACGGCGCGCGGCGCAACGGGCACAAGGGTCCAGTGCGGGACTGGACGATCCTCCACGTGGCGCTCGACGCCGGGTTGCGGGTGTCGGAGATCACCGCCTTGCGCATCGGCGACCTCCTCCTCGAGCCAGGGCACTCCGCGATCATCGTCCGCCGGGGGAAGGGGGGAAAGGAACGGGGGGTGGACATCGGTCAAGCCTTGCGGGACCACCTCCGGGAGTACATCGAGTGGAAGGCGGCGGTGGGGGAAGGGGTCGGGCTGGACGACCTCCTCTTCCTCTCCCCACGCGGCGGTCCCCTCACCCGCCAGGCGGTGTACCTCATGTTCAAGCGGCTGGCGCGGGCCGCAGATCTCCCGTCGCGGTTCACGATCCATTCCTGCCGGCATACCTACGCCTCGATGCTCTACCGGGCGTCCAAGTTCAACCTCCGCCTTGTCCAAAAACAGCTCGGACATGCCTCGATCCGCACCACCCAGGTCTACGCCGACGTCCTCTCCGCCGATGCGCTGGAAGCGGTGAACGGGCTGCCGCAATGAGGCGGTTCGCCGGTTCCTGGTTCCCGATTCTCGGTTGCGCGCTCGTCGCCTTGGCTGCGGCGTGCGGGCTCGCTGGAAGCCGGGTCGGGGTCGCCCAGGTGCGGGTGGGGGGCGAGCTGGGGTGGCAGG
>DLNB01000018.1 GCA_002479455.1 Acetothermia bacterium UBA7521 | reverse complement strand
TCGGGCTGATCGGCGCGCGGCAGGCGGTTGGGAAGGCGCTCAGATGAGAGCTGCCCGAGGGCGCTCGCAGGGGGTCCCTCATACGGGGATGGCCTCGCGGAGAACCCGATCGCGGATGCGTGCCTTCAGAGAGCGGACCGTCACCACGTCCACCCGGCAGCCGAGCAGGATCTCAAGCTCCTGCTGAAGCCCGCCGAGGTCGAGCAGGGTGCGCCCCGGTTCGAGTTCCACCAGGAAGTCAACATCGCTCTGCTGGTCGGCCTGCCCACGCGCGACAGAGCCGAACACGCGCACGCTCCGTGCCCCGTGCTTCGCGCACAGGCGCAGGATCCTCTCGCGCTTCTCCTTGACCCGAACGTTCAGCGTCATCGCCGTCTCCTCGCCGCCATGATAGGCGCAGCCCCCGCGTCTGCCAACACGCGCCCCAGACGCCTTGGGGTGAGTTCAACATGAGCGCGTGACGAGTGGCGAGCGGCTTCCCGAGGGGAAGAAGATCCGGATGCACGTGGCCTGGTGTGCGTTTTGCACCCAGCATGGGCCACCCACTCGGGATGTGGGAGAAGCAGCGCACAAGCAGCTCTGCCGCCTGGCGGATCGCCCGCTCGTTGTCCCCCACGAGATCCGCAATCCTCATGGATCTTCAGTCTACCGTCGGGACGGGCGCGATGCTGGGCCGGGTATACTCCACCCCATGACCGAGAAGAAGCTGCCCCATTGGGATCTGTCGCCCCTGTTCGCGAGCCTCGACGCTCCCCAGTTCGGGGCCGCGTGGACGGGCCTCCAGACGCGCCTCACGGCCCTGGGCCCGCTCTTGGACAAGCACGAGGTCGGCCCACGACCGATGCGGGACTGCGACACCGCCGCGTTCAAGGAGATCACAACCGCGATCAACGGCCTTCTCGAGGCGTTCCTGCCCGTGCGCGCGTTCGTGTCGGGTCAGGTGGACACGGACAGCATGAACCAGGCCGCGCAGGCCAAGCTGTCGGAACTCCAGCGGATGTTCCTCCTCTACGAGCGGCTCCGGCCACGGCTCACGGCGTGGCTGGCACGGCTCGACCCGGCGAAGATCGGTGCTGGCCCGTACAAGCTGATGCTCGACGAGGCCCGCGTCCAGGCCGAGCATCTGATGAGCGAGCCGGAGGAGATCCTCGCCGCCGAGCTCCGCCTCTCGGGCGGGAGCGCGTGGACGAAGCTCCACGGGAACGTGTCGAGCCTCATCACGACCACCGTGGGTGGAAAGGAACTCCCGATCACCGCAATCCGCAACCTGGCCCACAACCCGGACCCGAAGATCCGGAAAGAAGCCCACGACGCGGAGATCGCGGCGTGGAAGGCGCACGAGGTGCCGCTGGCCGCGGCCCTGAACGGGGTCAAGGGCGAGGCGTCCACCCTCAACCGCAAGCGGAAGTGGCGCGATGATCTTGAGCCCGTGCTTGTCCGGAACCGCATCTCCCCCCAGGTCCTTGCGGCGATGCAGGAGGCGGTCGTGGCGAGCTTCCCGCTCTGGAAGAGGTACTTCGGGGCCAAGGCGCGGCTCCTGGGCAAGCCCAAGCTCGACTGGTGGGACCTGTTCGCGCCGGTGGGGAAGAGCGAGAAGCGATGGACATGGGACGAGGGGGCGGCGTTCGTGACCCAACAGCTGGGCACGTTTTCCCGGTCCGACGCTGCGGTGGCGGAGACCGCGTTCCGCAACCGGTGGATCGACGCCGAGCCCAGGAAGGGAAAGCGCGGTGGGGCGTACTGCATGCCGATCGGAGGCGGGAAGAGCCGCATCCTCGCCAACTTCGAGGAGAGCTTCGACTCGGTCTCCACAATTGCCCACGAGCTCGGGCACGCCTACCACAACCACTGTTTGCGGGAGCAGCCGCCGCTGCTCCGGATGTACCCGATGACCCTCGCTGAGACGGCAAGCATCATGAACGAAACGATCGTCGTCCAGGCCGCGCTCAGGACGCTCCCCGCGAAGGAACAGCTCCCAATCCTCGAGGCCGACCTCCAGGGAGCGGCCCAGGTGGTGGTGGACATCCACTCCCGGTTCCTGTTTGAGAAATCCGTGTTCGAGAAGCGGGCGGGACGCGAGCTGTCGGCCGACGAGTTCTGCGCTCTCATGGTCGACGCCCAGAAGGCGACGTACGGCGACGCCCTCGCCACCTACCACCCCTACATGTGGGCGGTGAAGCCCCACTACTACGGGACCGACTTCTACAACTTCCCGTACACGTTTGGGCTTCTGTTTGGGCTCGCGCTCTACCAGAAGTACGTCGCGGAGGGAGAGGCGTTCGTGGCGAAGTACGACGACCTCCTGGCCTCGGTGGGGATCTACCCGGCGGCGGAGCTTGCGGGGAGGTTCGGGTTCGACCTCGAGTCGCGGTCGTTCTGGGAAGGCGGGCTGACCGTGCTCGGGGAGCGGGTCGCCCGGTTCGAGGCGCTCGCGAAGTAGCTGAATACCGAATGCCGTCGGGCATGAAGCCCGACGCTACCTTGGACCATGGTTGTGTAGCGGCGGACCCTGTGTCCGACGGCCTTCTCTGCTGAACCACCCTACGGCTGCTCGTTGGGGATGAACCGCGATGCTACGGCTGCCGCTCGGCGGTGAGAGGCTTCCGGGTGCTCAGTCCACCGTCAGGGTCTTGCTCAGGTTGCGGGGGAAGTCGGGATCGAGGCCACGGGCCACGCTCAGCCGGTAGGCGAGGAGCTGCAGCGGGATCACGGCCAGAAGCGGGTTCAACAGCGGCCCGGCCTTGGGCAGCACGATCAGATCATGTGCGTTGGCCCGCAGGCGCGGGTCCTCTTCCCCGATCGCAATCGCCCGCCCGCCGCGGCACGTGACCTCGTTGATCCCGCTCACCACCCGCGCCACGTCCTCGGGCCCCGAGACGAAGATCACCGGGTATCCCTCGGTCACCGCGGACAGGGGGCCGTGTTTGAACTCGGTGGACAACATCCCCTCGCAGTGGGCGTAGGTGACCTCCTTCATCTTCAGCGCCCCCTCGAGGGCGATAGGGTAAGTCAACCCCAACCCGAGGCAGTACATGTCGTTCCAGTCCGCGAAGTCCCGTTCCAAGGCCGCGATCTGCGGCTCGGTCGTGGAGATCGTCGTCTCAATCAACTGCGGAAGCTGATGAAGGTCTGCCGTGGACTGGCCCGCCATGCGTAGGGCGAGGTACAGGAACGCGACTGCCTGGTTCAGGAAGGTCTTCGTCGCCGGGACGCTGATCTCGTACCCGCAAGCCAGAGGCAGGTACGCACGGCTCCTGTACATCAGGGTGGAGCCGATTACGTTGAGAAGGCCTAGCGGCTCAAGCCCTCGCGCGACGGCGGCCTCTAGGGCAAGGAGGACGTCCTTGGTCTCCCCGCTCTGGCTCACAAACACCCCCACGTCCTCCGGCCCCAAAGCAGGCACGTACTGGGGGACGAACTGAGGGGCGAGCACGGGGATCGCGGGGCGCCTAGTGAGGCGGGCGATGTACGTCGCCCCGAGGAGGCACGCATGGTAGCTGGTCCCGCACCCGACGAGGTACAGGTTCCGGGCGGCCACCATTCGTTCCACCATCGTCGTCACGTGGGGCGAAGCATCGTAGAGATGGAGCATCTCGGAGGCCCGTTGCGGCTGTTCGTGGATCTCCTTGAGCATGAAGTGCGCGTACCCACCTTTTTGGGCCTCTTCCATCGTCTCCGCAATGGCCTCGATCTCGCGCTCAACCAGCTTTCCATCCTCCACCCGCCGCAGCTCGATCCTCCCCGGATCGAGGACCGCGATCTCGCCATCCTCTACACGAAGGATGCGCTGGGTAAGAGGGAGGATCGAGGGGAGGTCGGAGGAGACAACTGCGGTTCCATCGGTAACGCCGGCCACGAGCCCAGATCCTTTCTTGAACGCGTAGAGCCGGTTCTCTCCCACCCGGCCGATTACGAACGCGTAGTCGCCTTCCAGGTCCTCGTACGCCCGCCGGATCGCGTCGAGCATGGGGTAGCCCTGGTCCACGTACCGTTCCACGGCGTGGACGCACGTCTCGCCGTCGTTGGTGGAGCGGACGATCATCCCCTGGGCGATGAACGCCTCGCGTAGCTCGACGTTGTTCACGACGTTGCCGTTGTGGGCTCCAACGAGGTCGCCGTCGGAGTCGAGGTGGGGCTGGGCGTTGGCCTGGGAAGGGGCGCCGAACGTGGCCCAGCGGAGCTGGACGATCCCCCGCGTCCCGCGCATCTCGTAGAAAGCGAGACGATGGGCAACCTCGTCCACCTTGCCCACATCCTTGCGGAGGTCGACCGTACCGTCAGCGCGGATTGTGGCGCACCCCACGGAGTCGTAGCCCCGGTAGGAAAGCCGCTTGCCCGCCTCCATCAAGAGCCGACCCAAAGCTTTGTCCCTGCTTGTCACGATCCCGAAGATGCCGCACATGCTAGTCTCCTGGAAGATAAGAGCTGGCTCGGATAGGTTGGCAGTTCCTGTTCACAGAACCATTCTACTGCACGGGATCGCGGTCTGCCGACCCGCCAGGCCCGTCTCCAGGTAGCGCGCGTCTCGGTACCCCATGCTCACGCAAGGAGCTGATCTGATGTCGCTGCCTCTTGTGCAAACAGGATGGGGGGCTATCCTTCCTCCAATACCGCCCATCAGATCCGGAGGAGGTTTCGATGAACCAGAAAACGCAATCGCGGAAAACGCTCCGCTGGTTGGCATTCCTGTTGTGTCTCTCCGTGTCCGCAACGGTGTTCGCCCAGGCCACGGGCGAGGTGACGGTGTGGGCCACGCTGGACGGCGTACCAGTAGACGTGCGGGTGATGGCCCGCGCAGGAGACGAGATACGGGGGGTCTTCTACAGCCCCGCGGCCGCTCCCGGGATCGCCCGCTTCTCCCTGCCTGCGGGCACGTACACCCTGGTGATCGAGCACGGGGCCGGGTTCGCGCGAGGGGCGGAGCCTCGAACCGTGACGGTTCGAGCCGGGGAGAAGATCGAGCTGAATGTGGATTTCCCGCTTGGGTTCTCCGCCGCCGAGGCGTGGGGGTACTACGCGGTGGATCTCCACGCCCACTCCAACGCAAGCTTCGACGGATCCACCCCCCCCAACGAGCTCGTCGCCGTCCAGATGGCCGCCGGCCTCGACATCGGCTTCCTGAGCGACCACAACACCGGGGATGGGCACGCCCCGTTCGCCGACGCGGCCGCGAACCGGGGGTTCCCAGTGATCCTCGGGATCGAGATCACCGCCTTCCGCTGGCACTGGAACGCCTACCCGGTGGAGGCGTACATCCCGAGCATCGACCCCATGGTGTGGATGGGCGTGGGATCCCCGGCGGGGACGTTCGCCGAGGCCCGCCAGAAGGGGGCCCAGTTCATCCAGGTCGCCCATCCCTACTGGTCGGGGGCGCCGTACTTCGATGCCCTGGGAAAGCCGTTCTTCGACTATGGCTTTGACCTTGTGGAGATCATGAACGGCGAGTTCGACGACGACGATCGACGAGCGGTCGAACAGATGTTCCGGTTCTGGAGCGAGGGGAAGCGCTACGTGGCCGTGGGGGCGAGCGATGCCCATCACTGGAAGGAGCCGCCCGACATCTACGGACGACCCCGGACCTACGTCTACATGGAGGGGGAACTGACGGTGGAGAAGTGGCTTGAAGCGCTCGGACAGGGTCGGGCGTTCGCCACCTACGGTCCTCTCGTCCACTTCACTGCCCAGGACGGGACCGCCCGGCCGGGGGACACGGTCACCCTCAAGGCAGGAGAGGAAATCCGGCTCCGGGCCGAGCTGTTCGTCGCCCCGCGCGAGGCGCCCCGAGGGCTCGCGCTCGCCCAGGTGGTCAAGAACGGCGAAGTGTTGCGCGAGTTCGCGCTCGACGGAAAGGCGGAGGCCACGATCACCCTGACGGATGGGCCTAGCATGTCAGGGTGGTACATCGTGCGCGTCGTGGCCACCGATGGCGATCCGGCGTACACGAACCCGATCTGGGTCGAGGTGAAATAGCGATCTTCGACGAACTCGACTCCCGCCTGGCCTGTGGAACGGGAGAGGCCCAGCTCATCGGGTGAGCTGGGGGGTTGGGCTGCGCTCACTCCCACTCGATCGTCGCTGGCGGCTTGCTCGTGATGTCGTAGACCACGCGCCCCACCTCGGGTACGCGGCGGGTGATCCGTGCCGCGACCCGATCCAGGACATCGTGAGGGAGGCGCGCCCAATCGGCGGTCATCCCGTCCACGCTCGTAACGGCGCGCAGCGCGACGACGTAGCCGTACCGTCGGCCATCGCCGGCTACCCCCACGCTCTTCACGGGCGTGAGCACGGCCAGAGCCTGCCACACATCGTCGTACAGGCCTTCCTCGCGAAGGGCCGTGATGAACTCGTGGTCAACGCAGCGGGCAATGTCGAGGGCCTCTGGGGTGACCTCGCCGACGATGCGCACGGCGAGGCCCGGACCGGGGAATGGATGCCGCGACCGAATGGCATCGGCCAACCCAAGGACACGCCCCACCTTGCGCACCTCGTCCTTGAACAGAAAACGCAACGGCTCCAGAAGTTCAAACCCCAGTTCTGCTGGCAGCCCGCCCACGTTGTGGTGGCTCTTGATGTTCGCGGACCCGGCCACGCCTGCCGACTCGATCACATCGGGGTAGAGCGTGCCTTGGGCAAGAAAGCGGAACTGTCCCAACGCAACGGCCCGCTCGCGGAACACCTGGATGAACGTGGCGCCGATCGCCCGCCGCTTCTCCTCCGGGTCACGGATCCCTCGCAACACGGCGTGGAACCGGTCAGCGGCGTCCACCACATGCAGCGACACCCCGAGCGGGCGCAGCGCCCCTTCCACCTCCTGACGCTCTCCCTGGCGAAGGAGCCCGTGGTCCACGAACACGGCCTCGTGGTCCACTCCCGCGCGGACGAGGAGAAGCGCGAGCACGGACGAGTCCACTCCCCCGGATGCAGCGAGGAGCACGCGGCTCCCCCTTGCCCGGCTGCGGACCTCGCTCACCAGCTGCTCGGCGATGGTCTCCGGCATCCAGGTGCGGTCCACACCCACCAAGTCCAGGAACCGCTCCAGCAGCTTGGCGCCATCCTGGGTGTGCGCCACCTCGGGGTGGAACTGCAACCCGACCTTCCGACCGTCGGAGGAGGACAGGGCAGCAACGGGGCAGTTTGCTGTGGACGCCAGCACCGCCCAACCCGGCGGGATGCTCGCCACCACGTCGCCGTGGCTCATCCACACGTCGAGAGGTTGGGGCAACCTATCAAACAAGAAACCCGACTGGTGAATCAGCTGGGCACGGCCATACTCGTGCCCTCGGCGAGGAGCAACGGCCCCCCCGTACGCCCGCGCCAGCAGATGCATTCCATAGCAGATTCCCAATATCGGCACGTCGGCATCGAACAACCGTCGGTCGGGGCGGGGTGAGTCCGGATCGATCGCTGAGGCGGGCGAACCGGAGAGAACGACCGCCCGCGGTTGATAGCCCCGAATCTCCTCCCACGGAGTCGTGCCCGGGACGATGACCGAAAACGCCTGCAGCTCGCGCAACCGGCGGGCGATGAGTTGGGTGTACTGCGAGCCGAAGTCCAAGATGACAACGCTCATTCTTCGGCAAAGACGATCTGCCCCGTGCCAGGGTCCATGGATTCGATGATCGCCAGCGACACAATGGGCACACCGAACCGCTGCAGCGCCTGCCGGCCGCGGCTCTGCCGCTTCTCGATCACGAACCCGAACCCCACCAACTGCGCACCGGTCTCAGCGACCATCGCCGCCAAGGCAGCGCTCGTCGTCCCCTGGTGAAGGAAGTCGTCCACCACGAGCACCCGCTGCTCAGGGCCGAGATAGTCGGCGCTCACGCAGAGGTTCTGCTCGGTGCCCTTGGTCGGCGAGCGCATGCGGCGCATGAGCGCCCGCGCCATCGTACGCGCTGGCCCTTTTTTGGCATAGAGGGCCGCGGCATCCAGTCGCCGGGCGGCCTCATAGGCGATCACGTTGCCGGCCGCCTCAGCGGTGAACACGCAGCTTACCTGCGCGTCAGCGTACGCCCTGGCCAGGGCGGCCCCCGCCAGGGCGACGAACTCCGGTTCTACGCGGTGGTTGAGGAACCCGTCTACACGCAAGAACTCGCTGGACAGGACAAGACTGTCGCGGCGTATCCGTGTCCGGATCTCCGCGACCAACTCGCGCACATCATGGGTCTCCATGCAGTATCGTACCCGGCCGCCTCTCTCAAGGAAACGGGGTCAGTCGAGAGGGTTGGGAGGTCTCAGCAGGGGAGCTGCGACCACGTTCGTTAGGCGATATCAACGATCGTGACACCGTCTCCGCCTTCGGTGGGTGGAGCATGGTGGAATCCCTTCACGTAGGGGGCCCGCCGCAGGTAGCCATGGAGGGCCTCGCGAAGGGCTCCGGTGCCCTTGCCGTGAACGATCCGTCCGGTGGTGATCCCGGCTCGAAGGAGTTTGTCGAGCCAGATCGTCACCTCGCGCTCGGCCTCGGCCACGGTCAGCCCACGCACGGAGAGCTCCAGACCCACCTGGCCCACAGACCCCATGGGGAGGGTCGCTGCTCGCGATGGAGGCGGCGGTGCGGCAGGCTCCAGCGCCTCGGGAGGGAGTTCCACCCTCCGGCCCCTCACCTCTACCTCGGCCCGATCCTCTTCCACCCGCAGTACCCTCCCCAAGGTACCTGACGACCTCACCCTCACCGTCATCCCCTCTACAAGTCGCACAGGACGAACCTCGGGGGCAGGCGCAGTCGGAACCTCGGCGGCGATCTCGTCCACCCGGTGCAACGCTCTTCGCCGCTCATCGGCCCTTTCGGACGCCCGGGCCTGCGCAATGAGGTCCGAGAGCTCTTTGCGCGCCGTGCGAATCTCCCCCTCCAAGCGGGCCAGCTCTTGCCCTAACGCTTCGGCCCTCTTCTCCTTGAGCCCGAGGAGTCGCTTCTCGTAATCCGCACGCAGCTTCGCCACGGTCTCTCGCTCCAGTTCGAGGTTCGACCGCAACCGGCGGGCCGTCCCCCGTTCCCTCTCGAGTTCCTCGATGATCTCCTCGGCTTGGATCTCACCGGTCGTGAACGACCCCCGCGCCCGCTCGATCAGATCCTCAGGAAGTCCCAGGCGTTTCGCGATCTCAAGAGCGCACGACCGGCCCGGCACTCCTTCCAGGACGCGGTAGGTGGGGGACAGGGTCTCCAGATCGAACTCCATCGAGCAAGAAAGGACTTCCGGGTGCGACACGGAGAAATGCTTGAGCGGGGTGAGGTGGGTTGCCACTGCAGCACTGGCTCCGATCTCGATGATCCTTTCCAGGATTGCGAGACCAAGCGCAGCTCCCTCCTGGGGATCGGTCCCTGCCCCCAGCTCGTCGAGGAGAACGAGCGTTCGCTCATCGGCGTCGCGGAGGATGGACACGATGTTCGTCATGTGGGAAGAGAACGTGGACAGGCTCTGTTCGATGGACTGCTCCTCCCCGATGTCAGATCGTATCTTGGGGAAGATGGAGAGCACGGTCCGCGACGACGCGGGAATCGGTATCCCACACTGGGCCATCGCGGTGAGAAGGCCGATCGTCTTCAGGAGCACGGTTTTGCCGCCCGTGTTGGGGCCGGTGATCACCGCTACCCGCTTCGCCCCCCCGAACGCGATCGAGACCGGCACTGCCCGCTCGCCGAGGAGGGGGTGGCGAGCGTCTACAAACTCGACCCGTCCGTCCTCAACCAAAGATGGCAGCGTTCCGCACACGGCCTGGCCGTACCGTGCTCGGGCGTACAGACCGTCGAGGCGGGCGAGGATGGCGAGGTCCCGCCGCAGATGCCCTTCCTCGGCCAGAAGCTTCGCGGTCAGCTCGGCGCGGATTCTGATCTGTTCACGCCGGATGTCCTCGTCGATCGCCCGCAGCCGATTGTTGAGCTCGACCACCGGCGCGGGTTCGGCAAACAGGGTCTGGCCGCTCGCCGATGTCTCGTGGACGACGACCGATGCTCCACGTGCGCTGACCTTGAGCGGGATCACGAACCTCCCCCCGCGCTGGGTGATCACTGGATCCTGGACGTGCTCGCGGTTCCGGTCTAGGTATCGGCGGAGGAGATCGGTGATCCGATCGGTGAGCGCTCGAAGCTCGCGGTTAAGCCCGGCCAGCTTGGGGGTTGCGTCGTCGCGGATCTCCCCCCGTTCGTCGACCGCCCGCCAGATCGCCCGCAGGAGGTCTGTCTGGTCCGAAATTCTCTCCCCAAAAGCCTTCAGCCCTGGCAACCGCGATGCTGACAACGCTTCCCTCACCTCGGACGACGCGGTGAGGGTAGCGGCCACGGTGAGGAACTGGTTCGAGGCAAGGGTGCCATGCTCATGGGCGTCGGCAAGCGCAGGAGCCAGGTCGTGGATGCCCCCGAGGGAAAACCCGTCCCGTAGAGCTTCCTCCATCTGTGCCACGAGGGCGAACTCCCGCTCCAGTGCTTCGCGGTCCGCGCGCGGAGAGAGGGCATGCACGGCCTCAGACCCGAGAGAGGAGGCGGCAAACGCCGCCACCCCGTCGAGGACCTTCGCCAGATCAAGGTCCCGCTCGGTGCGGGCGTTGACGACCTCTGGGAGAGCGCCCGATGGAGGCGAGATCATGATCGGTACTATATCCGGCCCCTCTGAGATCGCGCTAGAGGCCCGCTGGGGAAGACCTTGGGGCGCGGACCTGCGGTACGCGGACCCGTGATCCGGTGTCCGTGAACCGAAGCCCTTACCAGCCCCTTCGACCCACGGGGAACGGCCTGCGGACCTCAGTTTCGTGCTTCGGGGTTCCTCCCTGACTGTGCCTAGAACCCTGCGGAAGGCACTCAGACAGACTGCTAGAACGGGATTGATCCGCTCACTACAATCAGAGGCGATGCCCGCCAACTTGAGCCCGGGGTTCCTCGCCGCTCGGGACCGCCTCAACCGGTCCAAGACCGACGAAGATCGACTGGACGCCCTTCAGGAGATGCTCGCCACCATCCCCAAGCACAAGGGGACGGAGAAGATGCAGGCGGACATCCGCCGTCGAATCGCCAAGCTTAAGGAGAAAGCGGAGCAGCAAAGGCGATCCGGCAAAGGGGGGGCCGTGGGGTACCACGTGCCGCGGGAGGGCGCGGCCCAGGTGGCGCTCGTCGGCGTCCCCAATGCCGGTAAGTCGTCCCTTCTCGCCGCCCTTACGCGGGCTACCCCGGAGATCGCCCCCTATCCGATGTCCACTGTCCGCCCCCAGCCAGGGATGATGGAGTTCGAGGACATTCAGATTCAGCTCGTAGACCTGCCACCGATCACGCGGGACTACACCGAGGGCTGGGTGTACGGACTGATCCGCCTCGCGGACACGGTGGCGTTGTGTGTGGACCTGGAAAGTCCGCACTGGCAAGAGGAGACCGAAGAGGTGATTGCGCTCCTCGCGGGTCACCACGCTGTGCTCACCGGAGGGCCCAGTCGGCAGGTGGATTGGAGGGTCGTGGAGCGGCGGACCGTGGCCGTAGGGCTGAAGGCCGACCTCGGCCAGAGCCGCATGCCAGCGTTTCGGGCCTGGACTGAGGACCAGTTTCCCTCCGTTGTGGCCTCCACGGCGACCGGCGAGGGGCTGAGTGACGTGCGAGCATTGATCTTCCGCCACTCCGGGGTGGTGCGGGTATACACGAAGAAACCCGGCCAGGCTCCGGATCTATCGCAACCGTATACGATTCGGGAGGGAGCAACCGTGTTGAACGTGGTAGAACAGATCCACAAGGACTTCGTGAGTCGTCTGCGCTATGTGCGTCTGTGGGGATCGGGTCGGTTCGACGGCCAACACGCCCCTCAGGACCATCCCGTCCAGGACAAGGACATCGTGGAGATCCACCTCTCATGACCGACGCTGTACGATTGGCTCAGGAATTGGTGCGTATTCCAAGTCCCTCGGGGGCAGAGGGAGATCTGGCCGAGTACATCCTCCGCGTGCTCACGCCGTTCGGCGATGTGGAGCGGGGACCGCTGGGCTCGGTTGTAGCACGGATCTCGCGGGGCAACGGCCCGACCGTGATGCTGGAGGGGCACCTCGACACGGTTCCGGGCGGAGACGAGGACGCGTGGACCCGGGGGTTGTTCACAGGGGAAATCGCTGAAGGACGGCTGTGGGGACGTGGCGCGGTCGACATGAAGGGATCGATCGCCTCTCAGATCGCCGCAGCCGCGGCTACCGCCAAGGAGATTCAGGGGACCCTCCTTCTGGTGTACGTCCCGTACGAGGAGATCGTAGAGGGGGTCGTTCTGGCGCGGGTTCTCGACCACGTGGGAAAGCCTGACCTCGTGGTGTTGGGCGAGCCGACGGACCTCCGTCTGGGGATCGGCCATCGAGGCCGGGCGGTGGTCCGCCTCGAAGTGCGGGGGCGCGCCGCTCACGCCGCAATGCCTCACCTGGGCGACAACGCGATCGTGCGCATGATCGAAACCCTCCCCCTCACCTTCGACACCCTGTTACCCGATGACCCGTTGCTCGGAGAGGAGACGGCTACGCTGGTGGGGATCGGTACCCCATCCGGCGGTCCGGTCGTCCCCGAAACATGTTGGGTTCTCATCGATCGTCGCATCTCCCGCGACGAGACGCCCGAGTCGGTGCTCGCTGCGTACGAGGGGCTCGAGGCCGAGGCCCGCCTCGAGCGAGTCGAACTCGTCGCCTACACCGGGGAGAAGTTCGGGGCAGAGTGTTTTTTCCCCGCGTGGTGGATGAACCCCGAACACCCGTGGGTGGTTCGGGCGTGGGAGGGACTCGGCTCGCCGCCCATGCGCATCTTGCGGTTCTCGACGGACGGGGTGGAGTCGTACGCGCGGCGGGGAATCCCCACGGTGGTCTACGGTCCGGGAGACGAAACCCTCGCCCATCAGGCGGATGAGAACGTGCTCCTTGCGGACTTGGAGCGGGCCGCGAATGTCTACCGTCGGCTCCTGCGTTCGCTCCTCGTTCCCGGGGCGCGGGAGGCACACCCGGCCCCGGCCGCACGGCGCGAGGAACAACGCGGGGGCGGACGACGACGCCGGTAGCGTCGCTCTACTCGCTCTCCACGGGTTGGTGGCACGGCTGCACCCAGTGGGGTCCCCTTCTGTTGAGCGGCGGGCCGATGAGGGAGGTGAGGGGCGATGACCGAGGATGAAGTTCCTCCAGTTGGGGAAAAGCTTCCGGAGCCCCCGCCCCGTCCGCGGCGGTGGTGGGTGGTGGGGATCGTCCTTGTTGTGGCGGGAGCCCTCCTCGCCACGTTCGTCCCCGGCCTCCTCCCCCGCGAAGGGACGAGCTCCGGAACGGGGTTTGTGGTCGCCGAGGGCGGATACGTCCTCACCGCAGCCCACGTGGTGCGGGGAGCGACGGAGATCACCGTCTACCAGGATGGTCGTGGCTACGCCGCCAGCGTCGCTGCTCTCAGCACGGACCACGACCTTGCCCTGCTCTCCACCGCTGACGCCCCGCCGATGGCGGTGGCTGTGCTGGCGAAGGGGCGGCCCGAGTTCGGCGACACGGTGATCACCGTCGGTCATCCCGCGGGATCCGCGCGCCCAACGGCCCGCTCCACCTCGGTGGCCGGTGTCGGGTGGTGGGCGGTGGGGCCGGAGGGCGCTGTGTTGAGGGACCTCATCGCCACTCAGGACCCGTTCCGCCGGGGCTACAGCGGAGCGCCGCTCGTGAACGATCGCGGGCAGGTGGTAGGGGTCGTCACGGGCAGCGTCACCTCCACAAGCGGCAAGGAGTTCGGGTTCGCCGTCTCCATCCAGCGCGCTGCGGACTGGCTTGCCGACCGAGGGATGACGCTGCCCCTTGCGCCAGGCGATCTCATCGCTCCTCTGGACGAGGCGGAGGTCGTTTCGCGAATCAACCCGTCCATCCTCCGCGTCGAAGCGCGGTTCCCTCCCGGCACCCGCTAACAAGCGGTGTGCGAACGACCCGCGAAGCCTTGGGCGACGAGGAGAGACCCGCTGGGGGTTGAGTCGCGACCGCCCCTCAACACGAAACCATGGCTGCTAGCCTGCTCTACAGGAACCCCAACCGCACGGCGACGATCATCCCCACGCCGAGTACGAACATGACGAGGCCAGTGATGAAATGGAAGTTCCCGGCCTTGGCCTTCCGCCACCGCTCAGCGCGGGCAGTGGTGGTGAACCCAAAATGAACCGCTACGGCAAGCACGATCAGCGGTACCACGAACACGAAGTTGTACAACAAGAGAAGCAACGCCCCCTCCAGCCGCTCCGTGGTCTGGGAAAGGAGGGTGAGGATCGCCAGGTACGGGCCTGAGGTACACGGGGCGAGGAACAGCGACTCCAGCACACCGATCACGAACGCGCCCGGCACGCTGGCCACCGACTCCGCGAGCTTCTTCGCCCGCGGCTTCCACCGCTCGGGAACCTCGATCGAGAACCACCGGCCATACCAGAGGAGGTCCTTCATCTGGAAGATCCCGATCAGGATGGCAAGCGAAGAAACAGCGTACAGAAAAGGCACGCGGAACCCTCGCGCCCCGACGGTCATTCCAAGCAGGGAGTAGACGAGGAATCCCATCGTGAAGTACGTCACGTAGGTCCCGGCGATGAACGCCAGACCTGCCCAGAGAACTTTCATCCGTTTCCCGAGCACGATCAACGTTCCCATAAGGAGGAGCATGAGGGCGAAGTCGCACGGGTTGAGCGAATCG
Organism: Acetothermia bacterium UBA7521; assembly: GCA_002479455.1. GTDB lineage: Bacteria > Bipolaricaulota > Bipolaricaulia > Bipolaricaulales > Bipolaricaulaceae > Bipolaricaulis. Next base: position 49,394 of record DLNB01000018.1, on the reverse strand, counting down.
AGCAGGGCCGCGCCGATCACCGCCCACAGGGTGAGCTGCTCCCGCAGCCGGAGCCGTTCCAGCGGCGAGGCGACCTCGTCCTCGACGGCACGCGCAACGTGGGTCTCCACGGTCCGGAGGTCGTCCTCGCTGAACGCGAACGGCTGAGGGGACTGACGACGGAGGTAGAGTCTATCGCCGACGAGAGCGAGATCCCCCACGAACAGCGCCGGCGGATCCCCAGGGGCCTCCATCATCCGCTGCAGGCGCCCCAGCGTGCGCCGGCCCTCCTCATCCGCTGGGTCGAGCCGCACCAATCCGAGCGCGGGATGCTGCTCAAGCAGGGTGTCGACCAGCCGCTCGAACGATTCTGCGGCCGGATCGTCCGCGTCGAGGAACACGATGAGATCCGTCTTCGCCTGGGGAAGTCGGTCGAGGGGGGAAACGGTGGGCTCGTGCAGCGCCCGCAGCACGGCCTCCTCAAGAGCAAGCTCCGATCCAAGCCCCGCAAGATGGACCGGGGCATCGCGGAGGCCGTAGAACGTCCCCCCGACCATCGCTACGTCCCCGACAAACACCATCGGAACCGGTCCAAGTTCAGTGTCGTACGCTGTCAGCAGTCGCTGGACGAGGCGACGCCCCGCAGGGGTATGGACATCGTAGCGGTCGACGTGCAGCACCGGGTGCCGGGCAGCGAGATCCTGCAACAAGGTGTCCACCCGGGCGCAGTCCGTACAGCCAAGCTCGTAGATGTAGACGACCTCTACCTCTGGCCCTTGGGCGAGCACAGGGCAGCCACCCGCGAGCAGCAAGGCCAGCAAGCCGCACAGCGCGAGGGAGGGGTAAGCCCACGGTGTCGGTCTCCGGTCCATATCACGTTCTTCATACTGGAAGACGCGACGCCTCACAAGAGGATGAAATCCGAGATCGTTACAGGGTCAGGTGTTCCGGCTCCACCGCTTGGATAACACGAGAGGCCGGCTCTCCGTCGGCCTCTCCGGCACCCTGCTCGTGCCTTCTACTCAGATAGGGCGGTGATGATCGCCCGCAGGAACGCGGGCAGATCGCTCGGAACACGGGACGTGATGAGGTTCCCATCGCGGACGATCTCTTCATCAACCCACGTCGCCCCGGCATTCTCGAGATCATCCCGAATTGCGGACACGCTCGTGACCTTCTTCCCCTTTACCACCCGCGCCGAGCAGAGCATCCACCCGCCGTGGCAGATCGCGGCGACGGGCTTCCCTTCCTCGGTCATCTCCCGCACGAACGAGACGAGGGCCGGGCTGCGCCGCATGTTGTCCGGAGCGTAGCCCCCAGGAATGACGACCGCATCGAAGTCCGCCACCCGAACCTGGGCTGCGGCCAGCTCGGCCTGGGCTGGGTACCCCAGCCGGCTCTTGTACTCCCGCTTCTCCGGCCCCACCGCCACAACCTTGGCTCCCTCCTCCTTCAGTCGCAGATACGGGTACCAGAACTCGAGCTCCTGGTACAGGTCCGCCACCAGGACCGCCACGCGCTTACCGCTCAGGCTCATCGTCTCCTCCTTCCCTCATGCGTAACCTTCACCGCGCCCGCCACACCCGCTCCTGACCCACGAACGCTTTCCCAGACGCTGCCCGCCGCAACCGATCCATCATGGCTGTGCCCAAGCCCTCCTCAGGAAGCGGCTCGGCGACGATGGCCGCCAAACCTGCCCGGTCGAGACGGTGGACCGCGGCGAAAAACCGAGCTCCTGCTTCCACAAGATCGCCCCGAGGTGACAGGACCTCCACCCGTCCAAAACCGGTCCACTCCTCTTGGAACGCAAGGAACCCGCAGGCGAGCCGATCCAGGGGGTCGCCCCCCTCGGGAGCCGTCCCTCGTTCGAGAAGCAGGAGCGGCGTCGCCGGAACGTAGTGCCGAGGCAACGTCCCCGGCGAGGCCGACGGCGCCATCGGCGGAGCCATACGCAGATCGGGGACAAGCTCCTGCAGCGCCTCAAGCGGTGTTCCACCCGGCCTCAACACGAGGGGAATATCCTCCACAAGCGATACCACGGTAGATTCGATCCCGATCGATGTTGGTCCGCCCGCGAGCACGGCGTCGATGCGCCCGTCTAGCTGGTCCAGCACGTCATCGTGATGGGTCGGAGAGAGACGCCCAAACCGGTTCGCACTGGGGGCGGCGATCGGCCGATCGGCGGCGCGAATGAGGGCCAGAGCCACGGGGTGGTCCGGCATCCGCACCGCCACCGTGGGCAGCCCGGCGGTGACGATCGGAGGGACGCGCTGCCGCCGGGGGAGAATCAGGGTCAGGGGGCCTGGCCAGAACCGGTCCATCAGCCTCCGAGCCACGGGAGGGACCTCGGTCCACAGCGAGCGCACCTCGCCGGGGTCTGCAACGTGGACGATGACCGGGTCGAACCGCGGGCGCTCCTTGGCCGCGAACACGCGGGCCACGGCCCGGGCAGACAGGGCGTCCGCCCCTAAGCCGTACACGGTCTCGGTGGGAAACGCCACCGTTCCCCGGCGACGGATCACGTCCGCCGCGGCGGCGATGCCCGCCTCATCTGGAGCGAGGACCTTCGTCTCCATACGTCCTCTATCCTACAACGTCCACTGGAGGAGGGAAGCCCCCCGGTGGCGGGGAGCGGTGACGGGTGATCGGCGACCTGTGAAAGATGGAATCTCTCTAGCCCTCCCGCCACGGGTTCATGCGCGGCGGGGTCTGCGGTGAGATGGGGGATCCGGGATAATCCCCCCATGATGGCGGCGGATTTGATCTTTCACGGCGGACCGGTGTTCGGGGCCGAGGGCGCCGATGCCCTCACCGTCCGTTGCGGGCGGATCGCGACGGTGGGATCTTCTGCGGAAATGCTGAGATTGAAGGGGCCGGAGACGGTGCTCGTCCCCCTTCACGGCCGGGCCGTCCTCCCCGGGTTCTTCGACGCCCACACCCACTTCATCCGCGTGGGACTTGAACAGACGTTCTACGTCGAACTGGGAACGACGAGTTCGCTTCGCGAAGCCCTGGAGCGGCTGCGTAGCGCGGCCGCATCCCGGCCCGAGGGGTGGGTCGTGGGCCGGGGATGGGACGAGTCCCGCTGGCCCGAGAAGCGTTACCTGGAGCGGGGTGACCTCGATCGGGCCGTTCCCCGCCAGCCCTGCTACGCGATGCGCGTGGACGGGCACATGCTCGCCGCGAACACCCTCGCCCTCGCTCGCTGCACCTGCCCCGACGGGGAGTTCGTGGATCGCGATCTGGGGCATCTCCGAGAGGAGGCGGCGTGGGAACTCGCCCGAGCTGCCCGCCCCGACCCGGATACCTTGATCGAGGCCGTGGCCGCCGCGTCGCGCCACGCCGCCTCCCTCGGGGTGACCGCGGTGGCGGACATGGCGGGTCCGGACGACCTCACCGCCTACCAGACCGCGTTGCGGCGGGGAGGTCTCAGGACGAGGGTCTTCCTCTACCTCCCCGCCGACGATCTCCCAGCTCTATCGGCACTCGGGATGCGCCGTGGTTTCGGTTCGTCTCTCCTGACCATCCAAGGGGTCAAAGCGTTCGCCGACGGTTCGATCGGCGCCCGCACCGCCGCCCTCGGCGAGCCGTACCGAGGGGAGACAGGCCACGGGCAGCTCCTCACCGAGCGAACGGCGTTGGCCCAGCGGTGGCGCCAGGTGATCGAAGGTGGGCTTCAGCTTGCTGTCCACGCCATCGGCGACCGGGCGATCGTGGAGGTCCTGGCCGCGGCCCGTCTGGCCGGAGTAAGCCCGCTCGATCGGCACCGAATCGAGCACCTCGAACTCCCCGCCGCTGCCCAACTGGACGAGGTCGCATCCCAGGGACTCGTGGCCTCGATGCAACCCAACTTCCTCCAGTGGTCCGGTCCGGGGAGGATGTACGAGGACCGGCTGGGCCGCGAGCGGGACGCGCGGATCGACCCCCACGCGTGGGCCATCGAACGCCGGATCCCCCTGGCGCTGGGGTCCGATGGAATGCCGATGGGGCCCTTGTATGGGATCGGCCTCGCCCTCGACCCGCCCCACCCGCCGCAGAGGCTCACCTTAACCGACGCGGTCCGCGCCTACACCGAAGGGGCGGCGTACGCCGCGTTCGCCGAGAGGGAACTGGGGACAATCGCCCCGGGGAAGAGGGCCGACCTCGTCGTCCTGTCCGGGGATCCAGCCCGTCAACCGTGGCGTGAGCTGTACGTGGACCTGACGTTCCTCGCCGGAGAACGCGTCTACCTCCGCGATGACGCCCCTTAGTGAATGCCCGAGCTCCCTGAGGTGGAGACGATGGTCCATGGGCTACGGCCCCACGTGGTGGGAAAGGGAATCGTCGCCGTTGAGATTCTGGACCTCAAGCTGCAGGACATAGAAAGAGCACTCCCCCTGCCCGTTACCGTTGCGTCCCTCTCCCGGCGGGGAAAGCACATCTTGTTTGACCTCGGAGACCAGACGCTCGTCCTCCACCTGCGGATGAGCGGCCGGGTGCTGTGGGCGAAGCGCAAGCCCGCGGGACGGGTTCGGCTTTCGCTGCGCTTCGCCGACGGAACCGTGCACCTCGTGGACCCCCGCCGGCTGGGAACGGCCGAGGTCGTGCGGAAGTTCTCCGACAGCCTCGGCCCCGAGCCCGTGGGGGACCTGTCCTGGCTCCCGCCGGTCGTGAAGGAGAGCCGAATGCTGATCAAGCTCTGGCTCATGGACCAGCAGAAGATCGCCGGGATCGGGAACATCTACGCCGCGGAGATCCTGTTCCGGTCCGGGATCGCGCCCGACCGACCGGCGAACTCCCTCTCCCGGGCGGAGGTGGGTCGACTTCGGAAAGCGATCCCCGCGGTGTTGGAGGAGGCGATCGCCTGCTGCGGCACCACGCTGGGCGACGGTATCTACCGCGGACCCAACGGCGAGATCGGCGCGTTCACGTGCGAGCTTTCCGTCTACGGCCGGGCGGGCGAGCCGTGCCGGAGGTGCGGGATGCCCATCGAGCGCACCGTCCTCGGCGGCCGGGGCACGTACGCCTGCCCCCGCTGCCAAAGGTAACCTCTCAAGCACCCACCGATCCCATCCATGATTCTGGTTTCTCCTCGTGCGTTCCAGATTCTCTCATCGTCTGTAGCTCATGGATCACGGGCCGAGGACCCGCGTCGGGGACGAGACGTAGAGCCTGAGCCCGTCGCGCTCGAAGACGAGCTCGGCGAAGAACGCGGTGTACCCCGTCCCAGCCGCCAGTACGTGGGCCTCCCAGCCCGTCGCGGTCACCGGTAGCTCCTGCTCGGCCCACCGCTCCTGGTGGAAGTCCGGGGTGGCGCTCTCCGCCACCCACAGCCGCGCCTCGACCGGTACCCAGTCCGCGTGAACCGTGACTGTCGCGCCCTCCGGGGTCAGGCGCACCACGCTCTCTACTCTCGGTGGCTCCTCCCCTTGAGCCACCAGCCGCGCAAACAGGGACAGAGAGCCCATGACCCGGCCCACATCCAGCACCCCGTGGCCAGCATTGGGGATCACCAGGAGCAGCTTGAGATCGGGAAGCCCCGGCCAGTAGAGGCTTGTTGCGCCCACGGTCCAGTACGGATCGTTCGAGCCCACCACGACGAGCTTGGGCATGGTGTAGGCGTTGCGGTACGAGTACGGGTCTACGATCCACGCCAGGCGCGCCCCCTCCGGGGTGGCGGTGAACTCCGCCGTGAGGCCAAGAGCCGTGTAGTCCCTGAGCATCGGGGACGGGCCGCCGAGGAACTCGTCTTGCTGCCCGAGCTGGGCAGGGATGTTGAGGAAGTCAAACACGATCGGGGCCATCCCCAGGACGCGCTCGGGAGCGGTGGCCGCGGTGAGATACGTGGTCCAGCCGCGCTTGGACGCCCCTGTGACCACGAACCCGCGCAGCTCCGTTCCCCACAGCTCCGGAGCGAGGGCCTCCAGGGCGTCCATCGCCGCGTGGGCGCTCCGCACCATCGGCAGGAGAAGTGGCCAGTCTGAATCACCCTCCTGGAGGTATCGCTCGAACGTGTGGGCGATGAGCGCGTCCTCGCGGAGGCCGAACAGGGGCTGGTTGGGGACGCCGCCGAGAACCGCCACCCGCAAGCCCGCGAACGATGCCATCGTCAGCCCGAGCAGGGCGTCCGCCCGGCCCTCCCCTCCCGTGATGAACAGGATCATCGCGTCCTGGACGAGCACGTTCCCCGGCTCGCACACGAACAGCACGTGGTTCCAGGGAACCCCGCGCCACATCTGGGAGCGGAGGCGGATCTCCGTGATCCGGCCCGCTCCGACGGACTGTGTCCCCACAACCTCCCAGACCGCCGTCCCCCGCGCCTCGTGGACGTAGTCGAAGAGCTCCGCCGGCAGCTGGGACAGACCCGTAATTCCCACCAGAAGGAGCAAGCCAACCCAGAACCGTCGTTTCACAAATCCTCCTTCATCAGGGGAAGTGTACATCCCAGCCCGGCGCAGGAGCTCCAACAGCGCCGCAGCCGAGGCCTCGGGCTACACCGAGGAGAGCGCCGCCCTCATCGCCGCCACGAACGCGGCGAACTCGCCTTCCCCGTACACGGGCGGGTCCATCCGGCGAAAGTCGATCGGCGCCCCGGGAAACGGGTCGTCCCGGTGACGGGGGAAGAGGTGCATGTGCAGGTGGGGGATGGTGTTCCCGTGGATCTCGTAGTTGATCTTCACCGCCCCGGTGACGGCCTTCAGCGCCCGGGCGCAGATCTGGGCCTCCTTCATGAACGCGAGCAGGTCAGCCTCATCCAGATCATAGAGCTCGACGGCGTGGGGCTTGAGGAGGAGGCAACACGTCCCGCGGAGGCAGACTCGGGGATGGGCGATGAGCCACGAGGTGGGGTACTCTCGAATCGTCACGTGATCCTCGGGCTCCGGCCAGTTCTGGCACACTGGGCAGCCCTCCGGTCGTGCGAACCTCTCCCACTCCCCGAAGTCCTGGTGGAAGCTCACGGTTTCTCCTCCACAGCATACCCGGTCTCAGGCGAAGGGACGCCGCTAGCGGGGCCTCGCTCAGTGCATCCCAAGCGTGCCGCGGGCCCGGCACACGCGTTCGATCGCGCTGAATGCCATCCCTCCCAGGACGAGCATGGCGACCATGAACCCCACCAGCACCACGGCCGCAACCCCCAGAGGAAGCAGCGGCTTCGTCCCAAGGAGAAGCGCCCGTACCGCATCGAACCCGTAAGTCGTGGGCAGGACGAGCGAGATCACCATCAGCGCCCGCGGGAGCACGGTCACCGGGAACCCGCGTCCGGACAGCTCGCCGACGAGGAAGCTGGAGACATCCACGAGCGTGTTCGCGTCGCGCATGAGCAGGACCAACCCGGCGAAGGCGAATCCGAACCCGTAGAGCCCCGCGAGCATCGGCAGCGTGATCAGCATCGCCTTGCTCACCGGGCCGCCGGCGCTGAACCCGAAGAGGAGCCAACTTGCGAGCAGCACACCCGTGCAGTTGAGCGTGGTGACGACCAAGCTCGTCAGCGTCCGCCCTACGAGAAACGCCAGCCGCGGCACCGGCGTCATCCAGTTCGACTCGAGAACGCCAGAGTCCATCTCCATCTTCAGCGAGTAGCCGATCCCCCAAAACACGGCGCTGATGTACGCCCCGAGGAGACTCCCAAGGAGGATGAACGAGAAGAAGTCTCCCGTACCCGTGTAGGCGGCAAACCCCGTGGCCGTACCGTCCACGCTGAACCCCCGGCCGAGGAAGAACGCTGGCGTGAGCCACATGATCGGCTCCACGATGCGAAACACCGCGTTGATCGGGTAGCGAAAGAACATGATCAGGTCCTTCCTCGCAATGGCCAGCAGCGTGTCGATCATGCCCACCCCCTCAGTGGTGCCCGAGCGCGCCGGTGCGCAGGACACGACGCTCCGTCCAGCGGAACGCCACGAACCCCGCGACCAGCGTCACCACGGCGAACGCAGCCAGGGCAGCGATATGGCCCATTACATCTGCAAGGCCCGCACCGGCTAAGGCCACGGTACGGATGCCGTCAATGGAGTAGGTCAGCGGGAGCCCGCGGGAGACGATCCGCATCCACCCCGGGAGCACAGCCAATGGGTACGTCATCCCGCAGAACACCATGAACAATCCCCGCACGAGGAATACCATCGCGTTCGCCTCCTTGACCCACATCACCAGGCTGGCGAAGGCGATCCCGAGCCCGTACACGGCGGCGGCGGACAGGATGAACAGAAGGGCAGTCAGACCGAGGTTCCCCACGATGCGGAACCCCCAGATGTAGCGGAACGCGATCAGGGAGACGGTGAGGTTGACCATCGAGATCAGAAGCTGGCTGCAGGTGGCCCCGAGCAAGACACCGAGCCGGCTCACGGGACAAAGCCACGTTGCCTCAAGCGTCCCCCGCATCTGCTCGGAGCGCATGAAGCTTCCCAGCGTCCACAGGGTCATGTTCAGCCACATCCACATCACGAGCCCCACGATGATGTACCCCGTGTAGTCGGTCGTGCCAGAGAGCGCAGCGAACGCGTGCAGCGCCTGTCCCTCCGGCCCAGCAAGCGCCCGCGCCGAGAACACGGACATGATCGGGAACAGAAGCGGCCAGATGAACACGGCGATGACCCACGACGGATAGCGCCGAAACTGGATGAGCTCCTTCACCGCCACCGCGAGCATGATCCCGAGCCCATCTCGAACTCGCTTCAGAATGCCCATCTCGGCCTCAGTCCCGCAGCGATTTGCCGGTTAGCCTGATAAATACGTCCTCCAGCGTCGGCTGGACGACCTGGAAGTGCACGACCTCGTGCCCCGCCGCGCGCACCGACTCGATGATCGGCCCAATGCTCCGCCGGCTGTTCGAGGTAATCACCTGCAGCTCGCACGTTCCCGCACCATTGACGCTCGGCCGAACAGCAACCGACTCGACCAACGCGAGCGCCCGCAGCGCGTCTCCGAGTCCGTTCGGCTCCCCCTGGATCTCGAGGCGTACGACCTCCTTGGCGCCCAATCCCTCCTTGAGGGCGGCCGGGGAGTCGAGGGCGATGATCCTCCCCTGATCGATGATCGCGATCCGGTCGCACAGCTCATCGGCCTCGGCCATGTAGTGGGTGGTGAGGAGCACCGTCTTCCCTCCCGCCTTCAGATCGAAGATCGTTTGGCGGAGGTTGCGAGCCGCTTGCGGATCGAGCCCCACCGTGGGCTCGTCGAGGAGGAGGATCGGTGGGGACGGCAGCAGTGCCCGAGCGAGCGCCAACCGCTGTTTCATCCCGCTCGAGTACTTCTCGACCAGCTCGTCGGCGCGCCCCGCGAGTTCCAGGCGTTCCAGAAGCTCCGCGATCCGCTCCCGTGCCTTCCGGCGCGGAATGCGGTACAGAGCGGCATAGTACCGCAGATTCTCCCGCCCAGTGAGCTTCCAGTAGACGCTCCGCTCACCAGTGAGCACCGTGCCGAGCGAAGAACGGACCTTCGCGGCCTCGCGCACCACGTCGTGTCCCGCCACACGCGCTGTGCCCGAAGTAGGGGAAAGCAGGGTGCACAGCATCTTTATCGTTGTCGTCTTCCCCGCGCCGTTGGGGCCGAGGAGGCCGAAGATCTCCCCTCGCTTCACGAGGAAGTCGATTCCGTCCACCGCGCTCAGCGTCTTCACCTCACCTTGGGCGCGACGGAGCAGTCCGCGGCGAGCGCGGCGCTCAAACACCTTGCGCAGGCCTACAACTACTACAGCGTCCTGTCTCTCGTTCACAGTCACCCCCTGTAGACGACGGCTTCGCCTGGGCAGTATAACATAACACTGTTACTCACACCAGACGCCGCCATCCATGGGTCACCCCTACTGAACGCTGGGTTCAACGGATCGCCCTCGCCCCGGTCCAGCGATTGGCGAGAGGAAACCCCGGAAGGCGATATCCAACCTTCCCTGAAGCCCTCAGGTGTATACTCCTCTGTTTCGAAGGAGGCTCCATGGGTAGGCCCGTATGGATGGCGATGGCGGGGGCTCCGACAAGCCTGGACAACGTGTATTGCTGGCAGGAACTCGGGTACTGCGTCCGCTATCCCGCGGATTGGATGCCTACTCGACCGAACGACTACACGCTGATGCTCTCGGGCAAGCCAGGGTCGCAGGCGTACTATGCCACCGTCACCATCGCCAGCTTCGCCTCCACCACGATGGGCGGCCGCTACGAGACCACCCAAGCCCTCCTCAACGCGTACAAGTGCGATCTCGTCTCGGGAAGCCCCGTGGTGTGCGTTGACAGCAGTGATTACCCGAATGGAACGGGCTACATCGCTGAGTTCAGCCGCGACGGGGAGACGTTCCGCCAATGGCGGGTCGTGGTCGCGCGGGCCGACGGCAAGGTGTTCCACTCGTGGGCGTTCACCTCTCCTGTTGACCTGTACCCGATCTACCGGCCCATCGCCGAGGCGATGTACGGATCGTGGACCCTCGATGGAGCCGCGGGATCCGCCGGGCCCGGAAACGCCGCGACGGGGGCAGGCATCTCGGTCCTGTTCGAGGTCCGCGATCGGATCCGCCGCCTGTCCACGTGCAACAGCGACTCCGATCTGAGCCCGGGCCGCTGTCATGTCCTCTCCTACAGCCTGAACATCACGTCACCGGGCTACGTCGCCCTGTCCCTGGTGCTGGAGCGGGGGCAATGGTTGCTGGCCACCCTGTACGATCCGAGTGGAAAGCGGGTGGCGTTTCGTCCCGGGAACGTGAACGACGTGTACACCGGTGCTCACGCCGTTTCTCCCGGCACGTACACGATCGTGGTTGTGCCCCAGCTGTTCACGGCCGACTCGGAGTTCGAGCTGACGGCGTACTTCAGCGCGCGGGAGTTCTCGGTAGACGAACTCGCCGCCCTGTACGGATCTCGCAGTCGCTACATCCAACGCTGATGCCAGCGATGATATGGTCCTAGACTACGAGGCGCCCCAGGAAAGCCACCGTGGCCTCATCGCAGCAATGTTGAGGCAGAGCTACGCGGAATTGTTGAGAACGGAACCCGCGTGCTGGCTGCCCGAGGTAGCCAAGTGGGAACAGTTCGACCAAGCGGCGTTCGATCACCCCGACACCGTCGGGGCGTGCGTCTTCCTCAGTTCGGTCGGCGGTCGCGTCGTGGGTTTCGGATCGTTCGACCCCCGCGGGGCACCGGAGTTCGGCCGCGTGGGGCACAACTGCATCATCCCCGAATACCGCGGCCGTGGGCTCGGGAAGCTTCAGGTCCAGGAAATCCTGCGGCGGATGTCCGCGCGGGGCATCCATACGGCCCGTGTGTCCACGCTCAGCGGCGCTTGGCACATCCCCGCGCAACGGATGTACGTGGCGTCCGGGTTCCGCGAGACCGGGAGACGGGCGTGGGACTCCGATCCCCACCAAGAGGTGATCGAGTACGAACGGGCACTCGACCCAACCGATGCCCGGTGAGATTGTGGGGAATTGTAGCTCCCAAACCTGTCCATTGATCGCGAGAGATCCAGCAAGGAGGGAATCATGAACATCGGGTTGATCATCCACTCCCAGACGGGACACACGCTCTCCGTCGCGGCGAAGCTGCAGAAGAAGTTGGCTGCCGCCGGCCACACCGTGACCCTGGAGCGGCTGGAGACCGAAGGAGAGGTCCGCCCCGGAGTGAAGGACGTGAACCTCAAGTCGGTGCCCTGCGTTGAAAACTACGACGCCGTCGCGTTCGGGTCACCTGTGCACGGGTTCGCCCTGCCGCTCGCGATGCAGGCCTACCTCCGCCAGGTACCATCGCTTGCTGGCAAGCGCGTGGCGTGTTTCGTGACCCAGTCCTTCCCGTTCGCCTGGATGGGTGGGAATAACGCCCTCCACCAGATGCGTCGGGCCGTCGAAGCCAAGGGCACGCAGGTACGCGGGTCGGGCGTCGTCAACTGGTCTCGCCGGAGCCGGGAACGACAGAGCGCCGAAGTGGTGGATAGGCTCAGTCGCTGTCTCCCATCGTAGACGACGCAGCAGGATGCCTTCTTGAGCAGAACGCGCTGCTCCCCTTGACAACGGAGGCTTTCTCCTGTAGCGTTTGCTCTGATCAATCAGAATTGTCTGATTTATCGGGAGAAGCGATGCCGAGAGCCAACCGTAAGGAATCCCGTGGCTGCTGCAAGGTCGAGGCCTTGATCAGTGTGGACGAACGGGGGCAGATGGTCCTTCCGAAGGGAATCCGCGAGAGGCTCGGACTCCGCGGCGGCGACAAGCTCGCCCTCAGCACCATCGAGAGGGACGGAGCCGTGTGTTGCCTCATCCTGACGAAGGCCGGGGCCCTGGCCGACGCCGTGCGATCCGTCTTGGGGCCGATAGCCGAGGGGCCTCTCGAAGACGCTTCCCCGTAGAACGATGGAGGAATCATGCCGGACGATCAAGTGAGAAGAGCCGTACGTGAGGGGTATGCCCGACGTGCGCAGAGCGGAACCTCGTGCTGTACTCGACCAGGCTGCTGCGGCACCCCGGCGGCAACGAGCGAAGCGATCGGGTACACCGAGGAAGAGCTGCGCTCCCTCCCCGCGGGCGCCGACCTTGGGCTCGGCTGCGGAAACCCCACCTCGCTCGCCGGCCTGAAGAAAGGCGACGTGGTGCTCGACCTCGGGTCCGGGGCCGGCATCGACTGCTTCCTGGCAGCACGGATCGTGGGCGAGAAGGGGCACGTCATCGGCGTGGACATGACCCCCGAAATGCTCGATCGCGCACGAGAAAACGTCCGCACCCAGGGCGTGGCGAACGTCGAGTTCCGGCTGGGGGAGATCGAGAACCTCCCCGTGGCCGACGCCATGGTGGACGTCGTGATCTCCAACTGCGTCATCAACCTCTCCCCTGACAAACCCCGCGTGTTTCGCGAGGCGTACCGCGTCTTGCGGGCCGGTGGGCGGATGGTCGTCTCCGACCTCGTCCTCCTGAAAGAGCTGCCGGCTGCAGTCCGGGAATCGATCGAGGCCTACGTCGCGTGCGTGGCCGGAGCAGCGAAGGTGGACGACTACTTGGAGATGATCCGCGCCGCGGGGTTCGCGGGCATCCGCGTCCTGAAGGAAACGTCCGCCGACCCCGCCTTCCCCTGCGCGACCGATTGTGGTGGAGACGGTGGCCCATCCATCATGAGCCTCACCCTGGAGGCCACGAAGCCTCCAACTGGGTAAGCCGACGGCCGCTACCATCGCCGCTATGTCCGCCCCTCTCCTCCCAGGTCCCCGCATCGCCGAGGGCCGCACCGCGGAGATCTTCCGTCTGGAGGGGGGCCGGGTGCTCAAGCTCTTCCGTCCCGGCTGGGGCGAGGGCGATGCCCGCTACGAAGCGGGCAAGGCCGAGGCCGTCCACGCCGCCGGTCTCCCTGTCCCCGCGGTGCATGGGGTAACGCAGGTGGACGGGCGGTTCGGGATCATCTACGAGGAGATCGCCGGCCAGTCGCTCATGGAGTCGCTTCAACGTCGGCCGTGGGCGGTTCGCGAGACGGCCCGGTTCCTGGCCGACCTCCACCTCCAGGTGCACAACGCCCAAGTCCCCACTCTGCCGCGCGCTACGGACCGTTTGACCCGCGCGATCGAGCGTGCTCCCGGGCTTGCTGAGGACGCACGGACGTCTCTTCTCGCCCTTCTCGGTCGCCTACCCGGGGGCAACGCCGCGTGCCACGGCGACTTCCACCCGGGGAACGTGTACCTTACCGAGCGTGGGCCGATGGTCCTCGACTGGATGGATGCCACCCAGGGGAACCCGCTTGCCGACGTCGCACGAACCGCGGTTCTCTTCCGTGCAGCGGTGCTCCCGAAGGACATGCCCGGCCGCCGGGTGGTCGAGCTCATCCGGCGCGCCTTCCACCGCGTCTACCTGCGTCGCTACCTCGCCACGACGCCCGCTGCGCCCGGGCAGCTCGATGCCTGGATGGCCGTGGTCGCCGGCGCCCGCCTCGCTGAACGCATCCCCGGCGAGGAGAAAGGACTGCTGGCCCTCGTCGCAGACGGCCTCCGTACCTGACAAAGGATGATCTCCGGAGCGCATACGTGAAGGGCACTTTCCCTCCAGGGGCTGCCCAGGCGTATGCACGGAACAGGAACCGCTTGGCGGTGATGGAGTAGAAGGCCAGTCGCTGAACCCTAAAAATGAAGGTTTGACCCCGACGGTGCGGGCGACAACTTCCGGGAGAACCGCCCCGCGTCACGGGGTAAGCTTGGGGGACACGAGACCACCCAAGGAGGCGCAATGGACTCCATCGAGACCGGTCGGCGGCTGTTGAAGGCCACATCCTGGGCAAAGGCCCACCAGATGGAGACGGATCAGAAGAGAGGGATCTCTCACCCTCCCCTGCAGACCCCCGCGCCGGAAGGCGCGCCGGTGGTGAAGCTGCCCGACCCGAAGACCCTCCAGGTGAACCCGGTCTCGGTGTTCGACGCGATCGCCTCGCGCCGCAGCCACCGCCGGTTCACCGGCGATCCGTTAAGCCTGGAGGAGCTCACCTTCCTCCTGTGGGCTACGCAGGGCGTGCAGCGCGTGGTCCGCGATGGCGTGGCCAGCTTGCGCACCGTGCCCTCGGCCGGGGCGCGGCACCCGTTCGAAACGTACCTGGTGGTGAACCGGGTCACGGGCCTCGAACCCGGCCTGTACCGCTATCTTCCCCTGGACCACGCGCTCGTCCTGTTGCGCTTGGACCCAGAACTGCCGGCCCGAGTCACCGAGGGGTGCCTGGGCCAGGAGTTCGTCGGCCAGGCGGCGGCCGTGTTCGCCTGGACGGTCATCCCGTACCGCACGGAGTGGCGGTACAGCACCTTCTCGCACAAGGTGATCGCCATCGACGCCGGGCATATGTGCCAGAACCTGTACCTCGCCTGCGAGGCGATCGGCGCCGGGACGTGCGGGATCGGTGCCTACCACCAGGAGAAGATGGACGCCCTGCTCGGGGTGGATGCGCAGGACGAGTTCACGATCTACCTCGCTCCGGTCGGCAAGGTGAAGTAGGGCCGCCGATCGCACCACACTGCCGTCGGGCATGAAGCCCGACGCTCCATGAAGGCCCGTCGGGGACAAGCCCCGACGCTACAACCGCGCACGACGACTGTGTAGCGTCGCAGCTCGTCTGCGACGGCCGTCTCGAATGGGCACGGGTCGGGCATTGGGAACCCGGCTCACCGCAGAGAAGGCCTTGCTCTTTCTCGCCCCCTCTTTTGATGGCGGCTGTTTCTCCTTTCCCCCACCCTCCCCGCGTCGGGGAGAGGGAAACCCAGAGGAATCAGGCTCGCGAGGCCACCCAGACCTGCTCGCCGCCGGGGCGGAACGGGCTGCGGTCGAAATCGCCGTACAGGGCTTCGACCCTGAACCCCGCCAGCTCCAGCAGGTGCTGCATCTCGTAGCGGAACAGGTACCGGAGGACGAGCGGGTTGAACCTCTTGGCGACCACGTGCCCGTCCCCATCCAACTCCTCGAACACGAAGTACTGGCGGATGATCTGCTCCGCGACGTCGTACTCCCGGGTGTCCCACACCAGAACGCGGCGCCCGGTCTCGGGGTGGACGAACTCGCTGTCGAGCTTCAGCGCGGAACCGAGCGAGGCACGATGGGCGACGATCGTCTCCAACCGGGGGTCGAAGTTGTTCAGGACGAGCTTTCCGCCGTCCACGAGATGCTCTCGAATGCAGCGCAGCGCCCGGCGCTGGTCGTCGACCGTAAGCAGGTGGAGGAACGCCCGGTACGGGATCATGGCGAGGGTGAACTTCCGCCCGAGGTCGAAGCCACGCATGTCCCCGTGAACAAGCTGAACCCGCTTCTGGGTTGCCGGGGAGAGCCGGGCCACCTTCTCGCGCGCCACGGCGAGCATGGACGGGGACCGGTCCAGCCCCACGACCTCCACCCCGGCCTCGGCGACGGGGATGAGGATCCGTCCTGTGCCGCAGGCGATCTCCAGCACAGGAGACCCGGCCTTCACCGCCTCCGCGACGTAGAACTCCACGTCGCCGGGCACGCCGGTTGAATAGTAGTCGTAGAACAGTGCGTCCTGCCGGTCGTACTCCTCCATGGAACGCCTCCTCATCTCGTGCGAGAGGCTATCCTACACGACCGCGCCGGCGGGGAGGCTCTCAGCGGACGAGCAGCTGCCCGCGTCGCGGGGAGACGGCGAGGGAGAGGAGGAACAGCCCCACCCCGACCAAGACGACCGCTGGACCGGCGGCGATCCGCGCGTAGTAAGAGAGGTACAGCCCGAACACGCCGGCGAGGGCTCCCGCCGACGTCGAGATGAGCATCATCGCCGGAAGGCGTCGGGCCAACAGGTACCCCGTGCTCGGGGGGAGGACGAGCATCGCCAGCGTGAGGGCGATCCCCACGGACTGAAGACAGACGACCACGGTCGCCGCCAGCAGGAGCAACAGCAGGTTGTTGAGGAGGCGCACGGGGAGCCGCAGCGTGTGCGCCAGGATCGGATCGAACGAGACCACGAGAAACCCGTGCCGCAGCACGATCACGATCAGAGCGACGAACCCGCTGAGCGCGGCGACCATCTGCAGTTGCACGGGGGACACGCCCAACACGTTGCCGAACAGGAAGTGCGCCAGGTCCACGGCGTAGCCGCGGGTGGTGGAGATGAGGGCGATCCCCAGGGCGAACATGGACACGAACACGATGCCGATCGACGTGTCCTCCTTCAGTTTCGATCGCCGGGCGAGCGCGCCCATCGCCAAGGCGGCGACCGCGGCAGAGCCCAATGCCCACCCGAACACCACCGTCCGCGACCCCCTCCCCACCAGGTACCCCACGGCCACGCCGGGAAGCACGCTATGAGCCAGGGCGTCCCCGAAGAACGCCATCCCGCGGAGGACGACGTAGGTCCCTACGAGTCCGCACACCGCGCCCGTGAGCACGGAGGCCGCCAGCGCCCGGAGCATGAACGGGAAGGCAAACGGCTCGGCGAAGAACGTGATCATGGCTCTCGCTCCGCGTCCGGCGGGCAGCAGGTGTCGGTGACGACGAGAGTCCCCTGAGGCGTCTCGACGAGCTGCACCGATTCGCCGTAGGCGTCGCGCAACCGGTCCGGGGTGAACACGTCGGCGGGAGATCCGAGCCCCACCACCTTCTGCCGCAAGAGGAGGATCCTGGGGAAGTGGTCGCGGGCGATCGCCAGCTCATGGAGGGCCACGATGAGGGTGGGGCCATCCGGAAGGTCGTTCATGAGGGTCAACAGGCCCTTCTGGGCGGGCGCGTCGAGGCCGGCCAGAGGCTCGTCCATCAGGATCAGTTCGGCCTGTTGGGCCAGAGCGCGGGCGATGAACATGCGTTGCTGTTGCCCTCCCGAAAGCTCGGCGATCGGCCGGTCGGCGAGTTCGGCGAGGCCGACCTGATGAAGGCAATCCTGCACGCGCGCTCGGTCAACCTCGTTCTGACGTCTCAGCCAGCGTCCCCTCCTAAGTCGGCCCATGCTCACGACGTCGGCCACCGTGAGCGGGAACGTCCAGTCGACCCCGCTCCGCTGGGGGAGGTAGGCGATGCATGTGTGACCGTGGGGGCCATGCCCGTACACGCGGACCTCCCCGGCGCTGGGGGAGAGGACGCCGGCGATCACCTTGAGCAGGGTGCTCTTCCCCGCCCCGTTCGGGCCGAGCACAGCCAGGCGCTCGCCCCGGGCCAGGCTCAGGGTCACGGACTCGAGGGCCGGCGCCCCGCGATAGCAGACCGTAAGCCCGTGCAGCTCAAGGGCAGGAGCGCCCACGACGTGGCGCAAGTGACGCACCCGTCCCCGTCGCCGAGGGCGGACGCAGGCGGTCCGAACCGTCTGTTCAGTCATGCTACTCTCCCAGGGCCTCCACGATCGCCGTCACGTTGTACCGCATCATGTCGAGGTACGTGGACGCCGGTCCAGCGGGATCGCTGAGCGATGCCGCGTACAGGCGAACCACCCGGGCCCCCGTATCGCGGGCCACCTGCTCGGCGAGCTGGGGGTTGACGGTCGTGGAGACGAACACGGCTCGGACTCCCATAGCGCGAATCGTGAAGACCAACTCAGCCAGTTCGCGCGCCGACGGCTCAGCAAGGGTGGACAGGCCGGGCACGACCGATCCCGCCACCCGGAACCCGTAGCGATGGGCGAAGTAGCCCAACACGTGGTGGTCGGAGACAAGCAGGCGGTTCTCGCGGGAAACGCGGCCAACCTGCTGCACGATCCACAGATCGAGTTGGGTAAGCTCCTCGCGGTACGCGGCCGCCCGCGCCGAGAACACGTCGGCGTGCTCGGGGGCCAGTTCCGTCAAGACATCCTGGATCACGTGCGTCCACAGGGAGACGCGCGTGGGATCGGTCCACACATGCGGATCGTGCTCGCCGTGGTGATGGTCCTCGTCGTGGTCGTGCCCGGCCCAGGAGAGCAGAGGCACGAACTCGGCCAGTTCAACCACCCGGACGCCGGTCGTAGACAGCAACGGCTTGAGGGCCTCCTCCAGCCCCGCCCCCACCGCGAACACCACCGCGGCACGGGCCAGCAGAACGGCGTCGGCAGGCGTTGCCTCGAAGCTGTGGGGGTCCGCGCCCAGAGGGAACAGCACACTGAGCTGAATCTCGTCTCCCCCGATCTGGGCCACGATGTCGCCCACGAAGCTCGCCGTGGCCACGACCATGGGCGCGGCGATCGCCGGAGCGCCGAGAACCACCGTCACGAGCATCGTCCAGAACAGCATCCTAGGTCGGATCGTCTTGTCTCTTTGCATGTGCTGCCTCCTCTGTTCTGCACTCCCTGCACAGGCCGAACACCTCGAGAAGTTGCCCCGCCACGGAGAACCCTTCCGCCTCGGCCACCGGCGCCCATGCATTGCACAGGGCGCAGCCGTCGAAGTCTTGAACGTCGCCGCAGCCCTGGCAGACAAGATGGTGATGCCCGTCCGTGACCCGCACGTAGACGCGTCCGTCCGGCGACGGCAGCGCGCGCAGGGCGCCCGTAGCTTCGAGCGCCTCCAGGGTTCGGTACACGGAAGCGCGGCTCAGGGTCCTGCAAGCCTTCCGTCCCAGGGCGAGGACCTGCGCCGCGCTCACGTGCGCTGGTCCACCCTCCAACGCGCGGAGCACCGCCCGCCGCGACTGGGTGATTCGGTAGCCTGCATCCTTGAGCCTGGTTTCCATGGTCGTTGTCTCCCCTACTACACTTAAAGAGACTGCATCTCGATAAGTATAGCAAGGTAGATCAGAACGTCAATGAAGGTGTTGCGAACGGATGAGAATCTGGGGCCGCGAGAGTGCCCCTCGTCCTCCTCTCAGAGTCTGTGCGAGGACGGGCCGCACATCTCAGTTCTTCGTTGTAGAAGGCCCTACCAACCTTCCACTTTGCTCCCAAGACGGAGCGGATCTTGCCTTGCCCTTCCCGTTCCCTCGCGCGGGAGAGCGGATCCGTGTTCAGCCCCCCTCTCCCCCACGCGGGAAAGGGTCGCCTGCCTGCCGCCTGTCTGCGTGCGATTCGCCCGCACAGGCAGCCGCCCCCGGCGCAGGCGGGGGAGAGAGAGCCGTCCCGGCAGTTCGCACGCCTCCTGTTCCCCTACATCCTGCCGGGAGAGATCCTGGTTGGAACGCCAATGCGACGGCCGATCGTCGAACGCACCATGTCCCTGGATGCAGGATGAGGGAGATTGCGGAGCACCTCAGCGATCGCTACGCCCCTATCAGCCGGAGGATCCGACGGTACGACCCAGAGGGATTGGGTTACAGGACCCGACCCCTCCCACAGCCGTGTGTGCAACAGGGCAGTGCGGTACCTGGGAGGTCAGTTCTGCGGGCCGATCCCCGAGCGCGGGGAGTGCCGTGGCGCCGCCGCGCGCTGCGTGCCGAGGGCAGCGGAGGCCTACGAGGATCTGAAGCTTGACGAGGCGGACGTGGAAGCGCTCGACCTCGCGCGCTCCGTGGACCTGTTCATCCAGCGGACCGAGCCGTTCCGGTTGGCCAAGGACCCATCGCGGTCCGCCGAGGTGAGTTCGATCCTGCATCAGTGTGCCGAAGCGCTACGGCTGGCCGCGCACCTGCTGTGGCCGATGATGCCCGAGCGCATGACCGCGGCCCTGCGTCGGCTGGAGTGCGTTGGACAGGCGAGCACGCTCTCCGAGACAGGCGGCGGGCGGCCGGACGAATGGCTCCGGTGGGGCGGCCTGGAGCTCGCCATTCCGCTCCAGCGAGGCGATCCCCTCTTCCCCCGCTGTGAACAGTAGGCTGACGTGCATCACCCCGGCCGGGAGTTTCCCCTTCTGCCAGACGGCATCTGCCTTGCCTCCAACCGGTGATCCCTGGATCGACCCTCCCTTCAGGGCCGAGATCAAGGGTAGGCTCACGAATCGACGGATGGTGCGGGACCGCTGACCCTGCGGCTTAGGTCCTCCATCACAGACCGCACGCCATCCCCGCGAACACGAAGCGGGAGGCGAACCCCAGCGCCGCGCACGCCTCGAGGGGCCCTGTCTCCGTCGCGCTCACCCCGACCGTCATGCGTTCGCTGCCTGCGGCGGCCCCCCGCGCCACGGCCCGTTCCAGAAGCGGGCGTTCCAGCCCCTTCCCCCGATGCTCGGGGAGGAGCTTCACCCCGACGTGCGCCGCCTCCGCCGGCGACTCCTGAACGTACGTCCACAGTCCCACCCAACGGCCTCCGTGGACCACCGCGAACCGCGCCCGATCCTCCGGTGGGAACAGCGTGCCCACGGCCCGCTCCAGCAGGCCGGGGAACCGGCTCGGTCCGAGCACCGCGGCACTCGCGGGCTCTCGACAGGCGTCGTTGATGGCCAGAACCCGGGGATCGAACCTGCGCCTCGGCTCGAGCGCGTACCCCTCGGGGAGCGGTGCTGCCCCGCCGACAGAGGGTTCGAGCAGCATTCGGTGCACCCGCTCGAAGGACGCGAATCCAAGTGCCTGGTAGAGCTTGTAGGCCGGCTCGTTGTCCTCGCGCACGTGCAGCAAGGCGTGGCGCGCGCCAGCCCTTACCGCTCGGGCACACATCGCTTCCACCAGTGCCCGGGCGTAGCCACGCCGGCGGTGGTCCCTCCCCACCATGACGGTGTTGATGTACCACGATCCCCGGCGCGGATCGGCGATCACCGCGCCCACCGGCCGGCCGTCGACGATCCCCGTCACTACCACGGCCATCGGTCGCGGAAGCCCCCGCTGGACCGGGTAGATCCAAGCCATGAACCGCCCCTCGCGCGCCATCCGGCGGGTGTCGGAGCCGAACGCCGTCTGCTCGGTGGAGAAGGCTTCCTCCGCGATGGCCACCAACGGTCGGACATCCCGCGGGCGAAGCTCTCGGACTGACAGATCCGCACGTGCATGCATCGCTCGGCGAGTGTACCGCAGGCATGCCAGAGCGGGTGCCCCAGTATCCTGCCGACTCGGACGCTCTCGGCGCACGGCTGCGATTGCGACAGGGGAAGGCTCAACACCGTTTCCTTTGTGCCGGCATGGCGACGCCAACGGGTTTGTCTATACGACCACCACACTGTACGCTGTATACAGCGAGGAGGACAGACATGGCGAAGCACAAGGTGACGTTGACCCTTCCGGCGGAGCTGTGGGAGGAGATACGGCAGCGGGTTCCCGCGCGCAGGCTGAGCCAGTACATCGCAGAAGCAACAGCCGCGCGCTTGGCCGAGGAGGAACGGCTGGCGCTCCGGGCCCGCCTGAAGGAGCAGTGTTTGGCGCGCGCTTCCCAGGACCAGCGGCTGGCAGACGAGTTCTTCTCTGCCGAACAGGAAGCAGCGGACGGCAGCTCTCCTGTGGGGCACACACATGCTTGAGTACCGCAGGGGCGATGTGTGGCTCGCGAACCTCGACCCTGTGGTGGGCTCAGAGACGGGGAAGACCCGGCCGGTAGTCATCATCCAGAACGATGTCGCCAACGAGTACAGCCCGGTCGTGATCGTCGCCGCGCTCACCAGCGCAGTGGGAACGAAGGACTACCCGACCGAGGTGCGCGTTCGACCCCCTGAGGGCGGCCTGACCAAGGCATCGGTCGTTCTGTTGAACCAGATACGTACCCTCGACAAGCGCCGCCTTGTTGAGCGCTGGGGGGGTCTCGAACCGGAGACGATGCGGCGGGTGGACGAGGCCCTGAAGATCAGCGTTGGGTTGGTCCCGCTGTAGAGGTTCGTGCCAGGTCGGATACAGGATGTCGTACGGACACTCCTGGAGCGGAACCTCCGGGAGATCAACGGCCGTCTCCTCGGGTCCCGTCCTTGCCAGTTATGCGTGAGGTTACGGGAAGACAACTACTGCTGCTTGAAGGGAGCTGCCTTCTGCCCGGCGATGTCGTCGGCGCGGACGTCGGGGTGCTGGTACCGGCCGCGCATCCGGGTGCGCTTGCCCTGGACCTGGATCGCGGCCACGGGGCAGAAGTGGATGCAGGCGAAACACTGCTCGCAGTGGCTGAGCCACTGCGGGGTTCCGTCCACGAGCACCACGTTCTCCACCGGACACACATAGGCGCACGTTCCACAGTGGACGCACGACGGGTCCACGGTGAACCGCCGGTCGCGGGTCCGCGCGTCCTGGAGGAACTTCTGGCCGAGGAGCCTGAACACCGCCCGGCTCAGCAACCGATCGAACGGGCCCCCTTTCTCCATGCGGCCCTCCCCCGCGTGCACGCTGGCCACAATCGTCTTCACCCGGCGCTCCATGCGCCTCTGCATCGCATGGACGGATCGCTCTCCGCGCACGTTGTACTCGGCGATGTAGTTCGCGAACATCCGCACCGTGAACCCGGCGTGGAGCTCGCCCCCTGCGTTTCCAAACAGCTCCTCACCGTGCTCGACGGCTAGGCCGGGAAAGCCGCCCATCGTGGCGACGAGAAACGCGTACTCCACGCCGGAGAGGTCCAGGCGGGGGATGAACTCCCGCACCAGGACGGGCAGGGTGTAGAAGTAGACCGGGCAGACGATCCCTACCCGCTCGGTAGGGACGCGAACGCGGTCCTGTCCGCGGAGGGAGGCGATGGGGACGAGGTCCGTATCGCCGAGCCCCGTGGCGACCGCCCGCGCGCAGGCGAGCGAGTTTCCGGTTCCGGTGAAGTAGTAGAGCGTGGTCCGCATGTCGCGCGCCTCCGGCTGGATTGTACCGGTCGGCATACGATACCCGTGGCCGGCCGGAAGGCGCGCTATCCAGCGGCCTCCTCGGCGAGGTAGATCATCTTCCCCAACCTCTTCCCCAACCAGATCCGGGGCGCCTCGCTCCCCTCAGCGGTGCTGAGGATCGCCGCACGGAACCGCGTCTCATCCTCTCCTCCGCTGTTTGCCACGATCCCCAGGTCCTCAATGCACCAGTTGTCCTTCTTCCCGTCGGGCTCGTATCGAACGTAGACGGGGTAGTCTCGGAGGGTCTCGGTGGTCAGCCGCTGGGCAGACGGGTCGTTCTCTCCGGCGTGCTTCAGTGGAGATGGATTCTCACCAAACGCGTACACAAGCACTCCCTCGGGGGGGAGATCGTCGCGCTTGAGGGCAACACCGAACTCGCGGCCTCCGATACCGATGTACAACTCGCCGTCCGGCCGACTCTCCGGCATGCAGGCCATCCGAATGTGTACCTCGATCCTCTTGATCTGTGGCATCTTCCTCCTCCTCGCGTTCCTTCACCTTCGCCAACGATGCGGCTCCTGAGCTAGGCCGTCCCCGGAGGGGCCGCCTCCGTCACGAACCGCCGGAAGAGCTGGCGGGCCATCTGCTCATCGAGCTGAACCGGTGGGGACTTGAACAGGTAGGCGCAAGCATCGTTGATAGGTCCTGCCATGCCTCGGTCAAGCGCGACTCTCGCCGCACGTATCGCATCCATCATCACGCCCGCGGAGTTCGGGGAATCCTCGACGCTCAGCCTGATCTCGATCTCCATGGGAACGCCGCCGAACTGCTCAGCCTCGACTCGGAGGAAGCAGATCTTCCGGTCGTTCAGCCAGGACACGTAGTCGCTTGGCCCGATGTACACCCCGTCCGGGTCCATGTGGGAGGCGTCGAGTTGGCTAAGGACGGCCTCGGTCTTGCTCCGGCGCTTGCTCTCGAGCCGTGCCTCATCTTTCATGTTCAGGAAATCGGTGTTGCCCCCCACGTTTAGCTGATAGGTGCGCTTGATTGGGATGCCGCGATCACGGAACAACGAGGCGAGCGCACGATGGAGGATCGTCGCACCGACCTGGGACTTGACGTCATCGCCGAGGTAGGGCAGGCCTGCCTGGCGAAAGCGCTCTCCCATGTCGCGTGCCATGAGGGCGGGCATCGCGTTTGCGAATGCGCAGCCGGCCTCGAGCGCACACTCGGCGTAGAACCGCGCGCTCCGGTTGCTGCCCACAGGCAGGAAGTTGACTACCACCTGAACGCGCGCGCCTTTGAGCTCGGCCACAATCGCTCGGCGCGCCTCCTCCAAGCCCGTGTAGACGTTCTCGATCGGCAGGAATCTCTTGTGCTCGGGCGTACGTGCCGGGACGGGTCCGATCCCATCGATCTCGAACCCCGGCCTCACCACACAGCGAGAAGAGGACAACGATTCGACGAACCGCGTGGTGCAGTTCGGGGGAGCGAAGATCGCCTCCGATAGGTCGAGCCCAACCTTTCGCGCATCCACGTCGTACGCCGCTGCGAACACGATGTCCTCGGGAAGGTACCCGGCGAGACAGACGGTCTGCAGCCCTGGCTTGCTGACCCCGACCCCTGCGTAGAATGCGCGCCCTTGCACGAGGGCACTGGCGCAGTTCCCCACGCCGATCAGGGCGACCCGAATCTCCTCTGCACTGTCTGCCATGCCGAACGGGCCTCCTTCTGTAGGTTCGATCGCGGCTTCTCCAAGCGTCAGTTCCTGCCGGCCTCCAGCATAGTCCTGATCCCTCGCAGGAGATCGAACTGCACTGCGTCGAAGTCGTGACGGTTCACCCATAACCGAACAAGCAGAACCAACGCCTTCTCTCGTATCTCGCTCACGAGAACCTCGGGAGGTGGGTCAGCGAGCACTCGCTTGTCGCTCTGAACTACGCCTTGGATGGCGCGGGCGATGCCCTCGACGGAACCGCTTGGGCTGACCTCGACGGGCAGTTCGATTCGCCGCGTGGCGAACGCTGACTCGTTGCGGATGATGTTGTTCAAGACCTGGGCGTTGGGGACGAGCACCTCTACGTTGTCCGACGAGACGACCTCGGTTGTGAACAGCTGAATCTCGCGTACAGTACCGATTGCAGCGTGCTTCCCTTTCTGCATCGGACCAGCGTGGATGAAGTCGCCGACCTTGTAGGGGCGGAAGATGAGGATCAGGACACCGGCGGCAAAGTTGGACAGCGCTCCCTGCAGGGCGAAGCCAATGGCGAACGCAACCGCACCGAACAGCGCCACGAATGACGCCGTCTCGATCCCAAATCGGGCGAGGGTGGCGACAACAGCCACCACCAGGATGCCAAAGTAGACGAGCCAGGTGACAAACGACGTCACCGTAACGTCCACCTTGGCCCGGTTGAAGACCCCCCGGACAACTCGGCGTGCGATCTTCGCCAGGAAGTAGCCGCCTACCAAGATGGCGAGGGCGGCAAGGACGTTCACCCCGTGGGTTGCTCCCCACTCCGTGATCTTCTCCCATGACATGGACCTATCCCTCCCTCGTCCCGGAGATGAGACCGGGGCAGCCTACACGGGTACCATCAGGCGTTCCACCACTGCTCGACCTCGATGGGAATCTTCCTCTCTTCCGCGTTCGGGCCAGTCCCACTGCGAGGTCGTTTGGACTCGCCTCCCTAGCGCGAAGCGGGCTCGGTAGGAACTGGCTGCGTCAGGTGGACGACTCGCTGCGGGAATGGGATCTCGATCCCCTGAGCGTCCAGGGTCTCCTTGACCCGGCGCACGAGGTCGAACCGCAGCGCGTGGAAGTCACCCTCCCCCATCCGCGGCACCCACACCCGCAGCAGCACCACCACGCTGTACGCACCCAGTTCGGTGACGAAGACCCGCGGGGCCGGTTCGGCAAGGAAGCGCTTGTCACCGCTGCCGAGACCGAGGAGAGCCTCAACCGCGCGTTCAATGGGGGCGCCATAGCTGATCCCCACGGATACGTCGAGAGGACGTGGATCGAAGGCGGAGTGATTGGTGATGTTGTCGCTCAGGACCTTCCCGTTGGGGATGATCACCTCTAGACCCGTCAGGGTGACGACCTCGGTGGTGAACAGCTGGATCTCGCGGACCGTTCCCGAGGCTCCACCCGCAGCGATGAAGTCGCCCACCTTGTAGGGTCGGAAGATGAGGATCAGAACGCCGGCCGCGAAGTTGGCCAGCGCCCCCTGCAATGCGAAGCCAATGGCGAACGCAACCGCACCGAACAACGCCACGAACGACGCCGTTTCGATTCCGAATCGGGCGAGGGTGGCGACGGTTGCCACGATGAGAATGCCCACGAAGATAAGCCGGGTGACAAACAAGGTCACCGTGGCATCTACCTTGGCCCGGTTGAGGATCCCCCGGACAACTCGGCGCACAATCCTCGCCAAGAAGTAGCCGCCCACCAAGATGGCGAGGGCGGCAAGGACGTTCACCCCGTGGGTTGCCCCCCACTCCGTGATCTTCTCCCACGTCATAGACCCATCCCTCCTCTTCCGTACCTTGTGTAGATTGCATGAACCGCCTCTTGGGCCGTGGCCCGGATCGGAGGCCGTTGCTCGATGATAGTCACTCCCGGCGCTCCGCGCATGACGGTCAGCAGCGCCTCATCGAGGTTCAGAAGGTGGTTCACGGTTTGGTCGCTCATCGGACCGTACTTCTGCGGATTCGCCTGCCTCATCCGGTGTGCGTACGCCACACGATCGCCAATCCGGAGGTGCAGGTGGACGACCTCCGGCGGGAGAAGCAGATGCACGGGCAGGAGCTGGACTCCTTCCACAACGCAGTGCACGTGCTGGGCGTGATACGCGTGAACAAGGCGGTTCACGACGCGGGCGATCACCGCAGCCTGACGGTCGAGCTGCAGGGATGGCTCCTCAGGGCAGAACCCGTTGTCCATCGCTTGTGCCATGTCAGGGGCCTCCGGGGGAAGCCCGAACTCGCGAAGGGTCTTGACAATCGTTCCGAGCCCCACGTGCTGGCGAATTCGGAGACACCGCGACAGCTCGTAGCTGAGGGTTGTCTTTCCAATCCCGTTCACCCCGGAGACGAGAACGATCAGTGGGGCCTCCATTTCCTGCATGCGACGCCGGAGAGCCCGGGCCTCCCGCCAGCGAGCGAGCGGGGCGGGCATCATGCGAACCTCGCCCCCGCTGCCAGGAAGTAGTCAGCGAGGAGTTGTGCTGCTTTGGGCACTCCGTCGCAGGAACCCATCGGGATGACGTCCACCACGTACGGGCACCCTCCGCTGACCACCACGTCCAATCCGTACAGCGTGAGTCCGAAGATCTCCCCGATCGTCCACGCGATTCGCTCGATGGGCGGCGGCACCGGGCACGGTTCGGGATCTGCGTTTCCTGCGGGTAGCCTTGGCCACACCCGCCGGACGCCGAACACCCGATCGCCAATGCGGTACACCTTCAGATACAGATCCCGACCGGGGTTGCGGCATGCCTCATCCGGCGGATGGTAGCGCTGCACCAGGATGGGCGCAGGGATGCTGAGCTTGGAGAGATCCTCGGGCGTCCGAACGACCTGAACGCCTCTTTCACGCCGGCCGTCGTTGGGCTTGACGATCAGTGGGCCCAACGCCAGCAACTGCACGATGTCCTCGGCTTGCGTCGCGAAATGGGTCTCCGGCACCGGCAGACCGCTCTTCCGCAGCGCCTGCATCACGACCAGCTTATTCCGCAACACGACTGCAGTGGGAAAGGGATGGAGAAGCTGCGCGCCCATCACGTGTAGCATCCCGCCGAGGGTAAGCGCGGCTTGGCTGCCCCCCTTCAGGACGTACCAGTCGTGGGCGAGGGGCAACTCGCTGAGGTTCAAGAACGCCTGATCGGCATCGAGGACTTCCATGCGAACGCCTCGCCGCCGCAACCGCTCGATGACGTCGAGCATGACCGCACTCGGCGGACGATCCATGATCAGTCCGACGTACACCCCCACCCCCTGACGCCCCGGCTGGAATCATCCCTTGGAAACGAGTAAGCGGCGCAGTCTAGCGCTGTGGGGATCAGGCGTCAAATCCCTGGTGCCGAGCTGCCTGTGCCGTGGCCCGGCCCGCGCCTCCGTGGGCGAGAGATTCGTGACCCGCTCCATCTTCCACGCGGTAGACCGCGTGCAGCCAGGCCGAGCGAACAGCTGCTCGGGGGGGGGCCGCGAAGGAAGACAGGGCCGACGCGGGGTCGGCCCTGTCGAACACGCGGATCCCGAAATGGCTAGACCTTCGGGGGAGGCGCGATATGGCCCTGCTTCTGGAGGATGTCCACCTCGGCCCGCGCCCGCTTGATCATCGTCTCCGCCTGCTGGGTGAGCTCGGCCTTGGACAGAGTCCGCCGCGCCACGCCCTGCTCGATCGCCTTCAGTCCCACCGCCACCGCCTCGTTCACGAACACGTCGAGGTCCATCATCGACGGGACGATGTAGTCGTCACGGAGGCCCTTGTCCTCGGCGGTCTTGGCGATCGCCTCGGCGGCGGCAATGGCCATCTCGTCGGTGATCGTCTTCGCGAACACGTCCAGAGTCCCGCGGAAGATGGCGGGGAACCCGATCGAGTTGTTGATCTGGTTGGGGAAGTCGGAGCGGCCGGTGCCGATGATCCGCACGCCGGCTTCCACCGCCTCCCACGGCCAGATCTCGGGGATCGGGTTGGCGCAGGCGAGCACGATCGCGTCCTTGGCCATCCGCTTCAGCCATTCGGGCTTGATCGTCCCCGGGCCGGGCTTGGACGCGGCCACGCAGACGTCGGTGCCCGCGAGGGACTCGGCGATTCCGCCCGCGCGGCGCTCTTTGTTCGTCCGGTTGGCGTAATCCCACTTGTAGGGGTTGTGGTCCTTCTCTTTCTCCAGGTCGGCGCGCTGGGGGTTCAGGATCCCCTTCGAGTCGACCATCATGATGTTCCCGGCCGGGATCCCGTAGGTGAGGGCGACGCGCACGAACGCGACGTTTGCCGCCCCGGAGCCGATCACGGAGTAGGTGGCCTTCTTCGGGTCCTTGCCCACTACCTTGAGGGCGTTGAGCACGCCGGCCAACGTGATCGCGGCCGTTCCCTGCTGGTCGTCGTGCCACACCGGGATGTCCAGCTCTTCCCGCAACCGATCAAGGATGTAGAAGCACTTCGGGGACGCGAAGTCCTCGAGGTTGATTCCCCCGAACGCGGGGGCGATCCACTTCACGGCCTGGATGATCTCGTCGGGGTCCTTCGTGGCGAGGGTGACCGGGAACGCGTCCACCCCGCCGAGGTACTTGAACAGGAGCCCCTTCCCCTCCATCACGGGGAGCGCGGCGTGGGGCCCGATGTCGCCCAAGCCCAGTACCCGCGTACCATCGGACACGACGGCGACCATGTTCCCCTTGTTCGTGTACTCGAACACCTTCTCCGGCTTCTCCGCGATCTCGCGGCACGGCTGGGCCACGCCGGGCGTGTACCAGATGGCGAAATCGTTGTAGCCGGTGATGGCGCACTTCAGGCCCACACCAACTTTGCCCCGGTAGTGGGCGTGCCAGGCGGGGGCCTTGCGCGCCGGTTCCTTCGCCTTGGCGAGCAGTTCCTCGACGTTGGGTTTCTGATCGTTCATTCCCCCTCCCTTGGTCCCTCCCCTGGGGGAGGGAGACTATGAGCGGATCCGGGCCCGGATCGCTTCCATGTTCTTCCCCACGATGATCGAGAGATCCTTGTAGAGCGACTTGCCGTGGGAGTCCATCGCCACGACGAGGGGCCCGAACTTCTCGACCTCCATCACCCAGATCGCCTCCGGCATCCCCAGCTCCTCCAACCAGTGGACGGCGGACACGCGCTTCACAGCCTTCGCGGCGAGGGCCCCCGCCCCACCGGTGAAGTGGGTGTACACCGCGCCCACCTCGCCGAGGGCGGCGAGGGTTTTCTCTCCCATCCCGCCCTTGCCGACGATGACCCGCGTCTTGAACGTGCGGAGGAAGTCGGCCTCGAACAGCTCCATCCGTGCTGAGGTCGTGGGCCCGGCAGCGAGGATCTCCCATCCCGCCCCTGCCTTCTGGGCCACTGGGCCGCAATGGAACAGGGCCAGTCCTTCCACTGGAAGCGGGCTCCCGCGTTCGAGCATCATCTTGTGGGCCTCGTCGCGGGCAGTGAACATCGTTCCCGAGACGTAGATCACGTCCCCGGCCTTGAGGGCCCGAGCGTCCTGTTCTGAGATCGGCGTTGTGAGAACGCGGTCCATCACGCCACCTCCAGCGTCCCATCGACGCGAATGCGCACGGTTGCCCGGCGGTGGGCCCAGCACTGGACGACGATCCCCAGCGGCAACGACGCGGGATGCCGGTGGGCGTACTCGGCGTGAACGGCCAACACGGTCGTCTTCCCTCCCAGGCCCATCGGCCCGACGCCGGACGCGTTGATGAGCTCCTCCAACTCGGCCTCCAGCGCCGCCACCTCCGGCTCGGGGTGGCGCTGCCCGAGGGGCCGCAAGAGGGCCATCTTCCCCAGCTTCAGCGAGAGATCCGCACCCCCGCCGACCCCCACGCCGATGATCGTCGGTGGACAGGGGAGCCCGCCGCAGTTCACGACGTGCTCGACCACCGCCTCCTTGACCCCCTTCAGGCCCACGCCTGGAGAGAGCATCTTGAGGGTCGAGCAGTTCTCGGACCCGCCGCCCTTGGGGAGGACGTGGATCTCCGCTCCGTCGCCCTCGACCATCTCCCAGGTCACGGCCGGGATACTGCGACCCGTGTTGTCCCCGGGGTTTTTCCCGGTGAACGGGTGGACCGTGTTCGGCCGTAGCGGGACGGCCTTAGTCGCCGCCCGCGCCGCCTCGGGGAGTGATTGCAGGAGATCCGCCAGGTGGGGAAACCTCGTCCCCAACTTCACGAAAAACGAGATCGTCCCCGTGTCCTGGCAGATCGGGACCTTGCCTTCCCGGGCGATCCGCACGTTCTCCAGGATCGCCTCGAGCTGCACCCGCGCCGGCCCCGCCTCCCGATCGCGCGTTGCCTTGAGGGCTCGCACGACGTCGGGTTGAAGGATCGTCGCTGCCTTGCCGATCGCCTCGCCCAGCTCCTTCACGAAGTTCACTTCTTCCCTCCCGTCATCTCGGCGGCCTTCGCCGCGTACATCTCGTGGTACGTGGGTTTGTCCGACTCGACGAACTTGCCGACCAGGAAAGGCTTCCCAGGGATGAACTCTGTGTCCTTGGGGTCGGCGCCGTGGCGGATCGAGGCGTGGTCGGCGTAGTAGCGCAGCTCGTCCAGCCCGTCGCCGATCTTGTTCCGGCGGCCGTAGTTCGTCGGGCACGGCGAGATGACCTCCACGAACGTGAATCCCTTGTGGGACAGGGCCTCCATGAACCCGCGCTGCAGGCGGCGGCCGTCGAGCGTCGTCCACCGCGCGACGTAGCTCGCTCCTGCCGAAGCGGCGAGGTGGACGAGGTTGAACGAGTGTTCGAAGTTACCAAACGGGGTCGTGGTGGTCTTCCCGTCGAGGGGGGTGGTGGGCCCGGACTGCCCACCGGTCATCCCGTAGTTGAAGTTGTTCACGCAGATCACGGTCAAATCCACGTTGCGCCGCGCGGCGTGGATGAGGTGGTTGCCTCCGATCGCGAACAGGTCTCCGTCGCCGGAGATGACCACCACGTGGAGCTTGGGGTTGGCGAGCTTGAGGCCCGTGGCGAACGGGATCGCCCGACCGTGGGTGGTGTGGTACGTGTCGAGCCGCACGTAGCCGGGGATGCGCGCCGTGCAGCCAATACCCGCCACCACGGCCACCGAGTCGGGGTCCCACGCCAGCTCGTCAAGGGCGTACAGGAAGTTCCCCAACACCGTTCCCAAACCGCAACCCGAGCACCAGATGTGCGGGATGCGCTCCGTGCGGAGGAACTTCTCCATCGGATGCCGCGCCCCGGGGACGATCTCCGGAACCGGCTTCGTCTTCACTTGCATCGTGCCACCTCCTCTGGACCGTGGTCCGTGAACCGTGATCCGTGCACTGTCACCCGTAGTCCGTGATCCGTCGAGTCTTCGTTCAGAGAAGACGTCGCCGTCATCTCGGCCAGCGACCTCCTCTCCATCCAGGCCTTACCCTGTACGAGCTACCTCTTCGATGCCCGCGAGAACCTCCTCGGGGGTGTGGATCCGTCCGCCGGAGTGGAACACCCCGGTCAATGGGACGCGGCCCTGGGTGGCCCGCTCGACTTCGCGGCTCATCTGGCCCAAGTTCAGCTCCACCACCACGATCCCCTTCACCTGGTCGGCGAGGAGGCGCACCCGCTCGTCGGGGAACGGCCACGCCGTGATCAGCCTCAGCATCCCCGCCTTGATCCCCTTGTGGCGCGCCATCGCCAGGGCCCGGTACGCGACGCGGGCGGAGATCCCGTAGGACACCACGGCGATCTCGGCGTCCTCGAGGCTGATCTCCTCGTAGAACGTCAACTCGCTGCGGTAGCGGAGGATCTTCTCCACCAGTCGGCGCACGAGCCGGTCGTGGGTCTCGTCGGACATGTCCGGGTACCCCCGCTCGTCGTGCGTGAGCCCGGTGACGTGAACCCGGTACCCTTCGCCGGCGCACGCCATCGGTGGGACGAGGTCCGGGCCGGGCCTGAACGGGACGAAATCGCTCGGCGGGACGGTGGGTCGGCGGCGGGGGGCGACCAGAACCTCGTTCGGGATCTCCACCCGCTCGTACATGTGCCCCACCACCTCGTCGGTCATGACGAGCACCGGAACCCGGAACCGCTCCGAGAGGGCGAACGCTCGCACCGTCAGGTCAAATGCTTCCTGGGGCGACGACGGGACAAGGGCGATGATCTCGTAGTGGCCGTGGGAGCCCCACCGCGCCTGCATCATGTCGCCCTGACCCACCGCGGTGGGAAGGCCGGTGGACGGCGCGCCGCGCTGAACGTTGGCGAGCACGCACGGCGTCTCGGTCATGATCGCCAGGCCCAGGTTCTCCATCATCAGCGAGAACCCGGGGCCGGAGGTGGCGGTCATCGCCTTCTGCCCGCCCCACGCCCCGCCGACCACGGCTGCCATCGCTGCGATCTCATCCTCCATCTGGATGAACGCCCCGCCGATCCGCGGAAGGCGCCACGACAACCGCTCCGAGATCTCCGACTGCGGGGTGATCGGGTAGGCGGCGAAAAACCGGCACCCGGCGGCGATCGCGCCCTCGGCGATCGCCTCGTCGCCGTTCATGAAGTGGATCCCGGACAGGGTGGCCTTAGGCGGCATCCTTCGTTTCCTCCTTAGCGGTTCCCTCTTTCTCGGTCCAAATGGCGAAGTCTGGGCACACGAGCTCGCAGAACCCGCACATCACGCAGGCGTCGGCATCCACCACTTCCGGCGGATGGTACCCTTTGGCGTTGAACCGCTTCGCCGCGGCAAGGACCTTGCGCGGGCAGTACTCGATGCAGAACCCACACCCCTTGCAGATGTCATCGAGGACATACACGCGCCCCTTGGGCACCTGCCAGCGCTTCGCTTCCCGGGTCATAGCAGGTCCACCATCCGCGACAGGGCCTTCTCGCCCCGGTACTCGGGGAGGAGGATCGGCGCCTTGCGCTCGGGCGCGACGCCGGCCGATTTGAGCTGCTCGGCATACCGTCGGGCGTGGGTGAGGGTTGGCGTGCCGGGAGAGGCCTTCTTCGCCCACCCCGCGGCGGCGATCCCCGCCCGCCGACCGAACACGTTGTAATCGAGGAGCGAGTTTCCCATCAGTCGGTTCTTCCCGTGAACCCCACCCTCGACCTCGCCGGCGGCGTACAGGCCGGGGATCCCGGTCCAACCGTGCTCGTCGATGACGACCCCCCCGTTCTGGTAGTGGAGCGTGGGGTAGACGAGGATCGGCTCCTTCGTCGGGTTGATGTCGAACCGCACATACATCCGGTAGATGGACGACAGGGCCCGCTCGAACGCCCCCGGCCCGTGGATCATGTCCACCATCGGCGTGTCGAGCCACACCCCGACCATTCCCGTGGGGGTGACCACGCCCAGGCCGCGGCCGCCCTTCTCGGGAAGCGCGCACTCGCGGATGAACGCCGCCGACTCCACGTCGCGCGGCTCCAGCGGGTGGACGAACACCTCGCCCATCCGGTTCAGGGGCTGGGCGTCCATCCCCCGCACCTTCTCCGTGATGAGGAGCCCCACGAGCTGATCCGGGTACGCGGCGCCGGTGGGGTGGTACTGCACGGCGTCGAGGTCGCGGAGCTTCGCCCCCGCGCGGTAGGCGAGGACGAGGCCATCGGCGGTGGCCCCGTAGTGGTTCGTGGTCGGGAACCCCTGGATGTGGAGCCGGCCCCACCCGCCCGTGGCGAGCACGGTCGCCTTGGCCCGCACCACGGTGTACTCGCTCGTCTCCAGGTTCCACAAGACGGCGCCCACGACCTGGCCCTGACCGTCGGTGAGCAGCTCCACGGCGGGGGAGAACTCGATCGTCGCAATCCCCTGGGTCCGCGCCTCGTCGCGGAGGACGCGCATGATCTCGAGGCCCGTGTAGTCCTTGGCCGAGTGCATGCGCTTGCGGGACGTGCCGCCGCCGTGGATGGTGGACATCGTCCCGTCGGGTGCCTTGTCGTACATCACCCCGAGGTCCTCGTGCCAGCGGATGAGCTCCGGGGCGTCCTCGACCATCGCCCGCACAAGCTTCGGGTCGTTCGTGAAGTGCCCGCCGCCGAGGACGTCGAGGTAGTGGATCGCCGGCGAGTCGTGCGGCTTGTCCGCGGCCTGGATCCCGCCCTGGGCCATGATCGAGTTCGAGTCGCCGTGGCGGAGCTTCGTGGCAATGACGATCCGCTCCGCGGGGATGCCCGACCTGTGGGCCCAGATCGCCGCCACGGTGCCCGCCCCGCCCCCGCCGATCACAAGGAGGTCCACGTCGTGGTCGGGCTTGGAGACATCCACAGACCCCGGATCGAGGAGCGGGTACGCCTCGAGGAGGTCGGCGAGCTCGTGCGGTACAGGCTCGCCCCACGACGCGCCGACCTTGAGCTTGCGCTTTCCCTCCGCCCGGTAGTCGGGGTGGAACCCCTTGAGAAGGGTCTCCTGCTCCTGGAGCGTGAGCCGCGCCGGCTTGTTGGCGAGTCGCGCCGGCCGTGTGGCCTCGACGCGCTCGATGGACTCTTGGATCTCTCGCGGATAGGTGCCCACGGCTCCCTCCTTACGCCTCGATCTGGCGGGCCTTGTACGCCGCGACCAGCTCGTCCTTGGTCATCGTCACGAGCTTATCCAGCTCTCCCTTGAACTTCCCTGCGGCAATCTCCTCGACCCGCGTCTTGACGTGTTCCGCGCGTGGGGTGAGGTACGCCCCGTTCAGCCGGCGGGAGAGCTGCCACACGTGGTGGTGGGAGATCTCCGCCGGGCAGCGCATCGTGCACAGGCCACACGAGACGCAGTCGAACGTGAACTCCGCCACCTGGCGGATGTCCCCGCGCAGGGACGACTGGACCGCGTCCATGACCTCCAGCTTCTGCGGGCAGGCCTTGGTGCAGGTGTTGCACGCCACGCACCGCGCAAGCTCCGGGAACAGGGCGAGGAGCGTCGCTCCGTCCGGGGTCAGGTTCTCCAGCGCGTACGCCGGCCGCTCGGCGGGGGTGAACGGGAGCTGGGCGATGTACATCCCGTCCTGAACCGGGGTCTGGCAGGCGAGGTCCGCGTAGAGCTTGTAGTCGCCCGGGAGCCGGTACACCGTGGCGCACGCCCCGCAGTACCCGCCCCGGCAGCCGCAGCCGCGGTTGAGCAGGTACCCGGCGTACTCCATCGCCTTCATGATTGTCAGGCCCGCCGGAACGCGGTACCCCTTCCCCATGATGAACACCGTGATCTCGTTCACGTCACACCCCCGAGGGAACCGGTTTGCCGGTTGCAGGTTCGTCCGTTAGCAGAGCGGCGACCGCGGGTTCGTCCACTCCCATCGCCCACGCCAGGATCTGCCCGAGGTAGAGCACAGGCAGGCTTGGCGCCCCCGCGGGCCGGCGCTTGTCGAGGTTGAACTGGCACAGCGGGCACGTCGTGACCACGAGGTCCGCCCCGTTGCCCCGTGCCGAGCGAAGGATCCTCCCCGCCCGATCCTCCACCACATCGGATCGTCCCACCGTGAGGTACGCCCCGCAGCACTCCATCCGCTCCGGGAACACCGTCGGCGTCCCGCCCAACGCTTCGACGACCCGCTCCATGACCTCCGGCCGCTCCGGGTCGTCTACCGCGAACTCCCGGGGCCGGAGGAGCACGCACCCGTAGTACGTGGCGACCTTGAGCCCGTCCAGACTTCGCTTGACCTGGGAGGCCAGCTTCTCATAGCCCACCTCGTCGCGGAGGAGGGTGAGGAGATGGACGACCTCGATCCCGCCGCGGAAGTCGTCCTCCGTGTCCATGAACGCGTTGATCCGCTCCAACCGCTCCGGCTCCTCGACAAACCGCGCCGATCGGGTGAGCGTGCCGTAGCACATCGCGCACAAGGTGAGCACACGCTTCTCGCCCATCCCCTGGACGCGGACGAGGTTCCGCACCGGCCCCACGTGACGCATGAGGTCGTCCTGGGCGAGCGAGTACACCGTGCCGCAGCAGTTCCAGCGTGGGATCTCCTCGACCTCGTACCCAAGAAGGGCGAGCGCCTGGAGGGTCCCCAGCTCGTCTGGCCGTGCCTGGTCCTTCATCGCGCAACCGGGGAAGTAGGCAAGGCGTGACGGGTTAGTTGGCATGCGCACCCCCTCTTCCTGAGTCCAGACTCCACCGCAGAGGCGCGGAGCTTGCAGAGGCATCTTGGAGCGAGGATTCGACCCGCTTGGAACACGGGTTCAATTCCAGAGTTGGCCTTCTCTGCGTCTCGGCGGTGAAGGAGTGCCTGGTGACCATCCTCTTCACGTCCAGGTCTTTGTGTGTTCGGGTTTCACTCATCACACATCACCCGTCACTCGTCACCGTATTCATGGTGTGAGCTTCCTGTACGCCCCGACGAGGGCGATCTGGGGGCAGGGCCGGTCCGGGGTCGCCGGAGCGGGGGAGATCCCCTTGCGCAGGGCCAGAAGCCGCAGCGCCTCCATCGTCTTTGCGATGTCCACGCCCTTCGGGCACCGCACTCCGCACGCGAGGCACGACGCGCACACCCACGGGGCAGAGAGATCGAGGGCAGACTCATCGCCGAGCTGGACCAGGCGCAACACCTGGTTCGGGAGCGCGTCCATGTAGTCTGCGAACGGGCACCCTGCCGAGCACTTTCCGCACTGGTAGCAGGCGTACGGGTTCTCGCCCGACAGCTCCTCCACCCGCCGCGCGAACGGCGCGTCGAGCCGATCTCGGGACAGGTCTAGTTCGCTAGCCACCGGTTCACCTCCGCCACCGCTGCGGGCACGGCCCGCGCCACCTCTGGGGAGAGCCCCCGCCCGAACGGGAGCGCACCTTCTACTCCGATCGCGAGGGCCCACGTCTCGGGGACGGAGAACCCCGCGGTCCCCAGCGCTTCCAACGCTTGGGAGAGGCTCATCCCGTGAAGCCACGACCCGTGACCCGCGATCCGTGGTCCGTGGGCCGTGAACAGCGGGATCAGGGCCACCTCGCCCACGGCGAGCGCGGGGCACGCGTCCACGACCAACGCCCGATCGAACCCGACGAGCGCCTGCGCAAGCGGGAGCCCCCCGCGGATCGCCTCCCACACCTCGACCTCCGGATGGGGGCCGAGGGCCTCGATCACGGCCGGCCCCACGCCGTCGTCAGCCCGGTCCGGGTTCCCCAGCGCCACCACCACCGTGCGAGCGATCTCGGATCGAACGCTCCCCCTCTCCCTGCCCTCTGCCCCCGCGGGGGGAGAGGAATCCTGCAAGGCTTTCCCCTCTCCCCCATGGGTGGGAGAGGGATCAAGGGTGAGGGGGGCCGAAAGGAGGTCGTTTCCAAGCACCAGGTCAGCGGGAGATCCGGCGTTCAAGGGTCCCCTCCTTGTCGTAGATCTCCACCACGAGCGGCATCTCCCCGGGCAGGAAGTGGGTCGCGCACGCCAAGCACGGGTCGTAGGCGCGGAACGCCATCTCGATCCGGTTGAGGAGCGCTTCGTCGAGGTTTCCTTTCCGCACCACGTCTTCCGCCATCTGCTTCACCGACAGCCCGATCCCCGCCGCGTTATGGGTTGTGGCGACGATGAGGTCGAGGTCGGTCACAAGGCCCTGCTCGTCGAGGGTGTAGCGGTGAAACAGGGTCCCCCGCGCCGCCTCCACCACGCCCACCCCTTGTCCGGGAGCGCTCAGCTTCCCCCGAATCTCGGTTCCCGTGAGTCTCTTGTCCGCCGCCCGGGCGGCCGCGGCCTCGGCCGCCTGGACCATCTCCACGAGCCGCGCCCAGTGGTAGGCGAACGTGGCGTGGACGGGCTTCGCTCCGAAGAAATCGAGGAACCGCTCGAACTCCTCCTGGGCGAGCGGCGTCGCCATCTGCTCCGCGACGTTGAGTCGTGCCAGCGGTCCCACGCGGTAGATCCCCGACCCAGGCCCGGCCTCGAACCCGGTCCAGCCTGGTTCCTTAAGGTACGGGAACTTCACGTACGTCCAGGACTCGTTCCGCTCGGCGATCTTCCCCAGGGCCCCCGCTCCGTCGAGGCGGAACAGCTCCTGCCCGTCGGAGGACACGGCCCGCACTTCGCCCCGGCAGAAGTGGGGCGCGGTGCTCTCATCCACGAGCCCCATGTAGTGCGTGGGGAGGTGGGCGTGGGGCGAGGCGAGGAGGCTCTGGTACCCTGGGTCGGGGAGGACCTCCTCGTGGAAGAAGGTCACGAACGTCTTGGCGAGCCCGACCATCGCCTCCGTGTGTCCCGCGACTTCCTTTCCCTCGTCCGCGGAGAGAGAACGGGCCACGCCGCCGGGGAGGGCGAACACGGGGTGGATGGCCCGGCCGCCGATGATCTCCAACACGCGCTGCGCCCGCGCCCGCACCGTGACGATCTCCCGGCCGAGCTCCGGGTACGCCTGGAGCACGCCGAGAACGTTCCGGCTCGCCTTCGGGGTGTCCGCGGGGAGGAGGAGGTCCGGACCGCCGAGGAACACGAGGTGCAGCAGGTGGTCGGCGAAGATGTACGCGTTGTAGAAGAGCTCTCGCTGGATCCACGCCGTGACCGGGACCGTGGCCCCGTACGCCGCGTCCAGCGCCCGCGCCGACGCCAGGTGGTGAGCCTCCGGGCACACCCCGCAGATCCGCTCTGTGATCTGGGGCATCTCCTCTCCCCGCCGGCCGCGGCAGAACGTCTCGAACCCCCGCAGCTCGGGGATTTGGAGCACAGCGCCCTTGAGACCGCCCTGGTCATCGAGGTAGAGGAGGATCTTCCCGTGTCCCTCGAGCCGCGTGATCGGGTCGATGACGATCTTCTTCACCGGTCGCTCCTCTTCCCCGCGCCGCGGACGTAGGCGGGCAGGGAGTACTTGTAGAACGTGCCGAGCGGGTCCACGAGGGCGTTGAGGAGCTTGTCCTCCGCGGCGAACGACGCTGCGCCCTCTTCGCCAGCCCGGACGAGGGATCCCAGGGCGGAGATCATCGCCAGCCCCGGGTCGCCCGCGTTCGGCGTGGGGCCGACGCAGCCCGTGCACGGCATCCCCGCCTTCGGGCACGCCGCCCCGCACCCGCCCCGGATCACGGGGCCCATGCAGATCATCCCCTGATCGAGGAGACACACCTCCGGGTCGGGGATCATCTCGTGGGGGCGGACGACCTTCGTGAGCACCCGGTCCTCGCGGGTCCGTGGGCATTCCTCGCACAGCGCTTTGTCGTGGGCGAACACGTGGCCCGGGGCCGGCAGGTCGCCCGACAGGAGCGCATCGAACAGAAGGCCGATCAGCGGGGGCATCGGCGGGCATCCGGGGACCACGTAGTCCACCTTGATGACATCCGACAGGGACTTCGCCTGGGAGAGAAGTTCCGGCGGGGCGTCCTCCGCGTCTCCGCCCGGCGGCGGGGTGGGGTGGAACCCGTTTCCGCTCATCCGGTGGAGGATCTCCTCCCGCGAGGAGAGGTTGGCCAGCCCGGGCACGCCGCCCTGGTAGGCGCAGGCCCCGAACGCGACCACAAGCTGCGACTTCTCGCGGAGAAGGCGCACCATCTCCACGTTCTCCTCCGTGCGCAGGGTTCCGTTCACGAGCGTGGCGGCGATGGACCGCGGGGCGAACGCCTCGACGTCAGTGCGCTTCGTGTCCACCAGCGCTGGCCAGAACACGATCTCGATTTGTGAGAGGACATCGAGAAGCGCTGGACCCAGTTCGAGAAACGACACGTCGCACCCGCCGCAGCCTCCCGTCCAGTACACCGCAATCTTCGGCCGTGATCCGCGATCCGTGGTCCGTGGTCCGTAACCCGTGGACTGCGGAAGCCCTGTGTTCGGCTGACTAGCGCTCATCCTTGGGCTCCTTCTTCAGATGTCGAATCAGGCCGTAGATCACCATTCTTACTCGTTCCACGTCGGCTGTGCTACTGCTATCGTGCATCCACCTAAGGTTCTCGGCCAGCACGAGTTGCGTGTCCAACTCGGCCAGAGAGCCGAGTGCGTGGCGAAGGAACTGAGCGAACTCCTTCTTCGACGCTCGGGCCGCCCCTTCGGCGATGTTGCTGGGGACAGACACCGCAGCTCTCCTCATCTGAGAGATGAGGCCGTAGCGCTCGCGATCGGGAAGGTCTTCGGTCACCCTGTACACCTTCTGGGCGAGGAGCATCGCTTCCTTCCAGGCATCCAAATCCCGGTGGGTCCTAGGCGCCAACGCGTGTCTCCCTCCTGGCCTCCACGGTCAACGGATCACGGTCTACAGAAGACGGACCACGGTCCACGGCCAACGGGCCCAACTCTTTCAGCTCGGCGACGAACTCCTTCATCACCCGGGCGAACTTCGCC
Organism: Acetothermia bacterium UBA7521; assembly: GCA_002479455.1. Classification (GTDB taxonomy): domain Bacteria; phylum Bipolaricaulota; class Bipolaricaulia; order Bipolaricaulales; family Bipolaricaulaceae; genus Bipolaricaulis. The sequence goes on along the minus strand of DLNB01000018.1, from coordinate 8,581 downwards.
CCCTCGGTGGCCGACACCCACTCCAGCCGTACCCGCTCTGGCGCAATCCCCAGTTCGCCGAGAAGCTTCTTCAGGAGGTAGATCCGCCGTCGGGTCTTGTAGTTCCCGGACACGTAGTGGCAGTCGCCGGGGTGACAGCCACCGATCAGGACGCCGTCCGCCCCTGACCGGAACGCCTCCATCACCCACTCCGGCTCCACGCGCCCCGAGCAGTTGACCCGAATCGGGATCGCGTTCGACGGGTAGGCGATCCGGCTCGTCCCGGCGAGGTCGGCCCCCGCGCCGGCGCACCACCGGCACAGGAACGCCACGATTCGCGGCTCGAACGGCGCCTCAGGCACGGCCCACCTCCACCGGCTCCGCGCCCAGGGCGACCTGGATCATCCGTTTCACCTGGGCGTCGGTCTGGTTCTTCATCCGCATCGCCCCCGACGGGCACGCAGCGACGCATGTGCCGCACCCCTCACAGAGGAGCTCGTTCACGTGGGCCACGTCACCGGGGGTGATCGCGCTGTACGGGCACTGCGGCACGCACACCGCGCACCCCGAGCAGAGGTCCTCGTCCACCTCCGCCACCTCCGGAGAGTGGGTCAACGTCGGCGCGGCGAGGATCGCGATCGCCTTCGCCGCCGCCCCCGAGCCTTGGGCCACCGCCTCCGGGATGTCCTTCGGCCCGTGGGCGGCGCCGGCGAGGAAGATCCCCGCGGTGAGCGCCTCGAGCGGGCGGAGCTTGGGGTGGGCCTCCTTGAGGAACCCCTCCCCTCCGCACGCGATGTGCAGCTTGCGGGCCAGTTCCTCGGTCCCCGCCGACGGGACCATCGCCTGGGCGAGGACGACCAGGTCCGCCGCGATCTCGATCCGCTTCCCGGTGAGCGTGTCCACGCCCCACACCATCACCTTGTCCCCGTCGCGGAACACCTTCGCCACCTTGCCCCGCAGGTAGAGGATTCGCTCGTCCTCCATCGCCCGGACCACGAACTCCTCGTACTCCTTGCCGCCGGCGCGGATGTCGATGTAGAACACGTACGCCGTGCCGTCGTGCACGTTGTGGCGGTAGAGGAGGGCGTGCTTGGCGGTGTACATGCAGCAGATCTTCGAGCAGTACGACTTGTGGAGCTCGGGGTCGCGCGATCCCGAGCACTGGATGAACACGACCTCCTTCGGAATCTTCCCGTCGGACGGGCGGCGCACCTCGCCCTTTGTCGGCCCGCCCGCAGACAAGATCCGCTCGAACTCCAGGCCCTCGATCACGTCCGGGACCGTTCCGTGGCCATACTCGCCCATCATCTCCTTGCCGTACAGGTCGTAGCCCGTGGCAAGGACGATCGCCCCCACGTCCTCCTCGACCAGCTCCTCGCGCATGTCGTAGTTGATCGCGCCCACGGTGCATACCTTCGAGCACTCGCTGCACCGGAGCGGGTTCAGGCCGAGGCAGTTGACCTCATCGAGCGTATAGGAGGAGGGGACGGCCTGCGGGAACGGGACGTAGATCGCCGCCCGCTCGGACAGGCCCTGGTCGAACCCGCTCGGGACGCGGATCGGGCACACCGCCACGCAATCCCCGCACAGGTTGCACTTGTCCGGGTCCACGTACGTCGGCTTCTTGCGGATCACCACGTGGTAGTTCCCCAGGTACCCCGCGACCTCGGCGACCTCGGAGTAGGTGAGGAGTCGGATCCGCGGGTGGCGGGACGCCTCGACCATCTTCGGGGTGAGGATGCACTGCGAGCAGTCGAGGGTCGGGAACGTTTCCGAGAGCTGGGCCATCCGCCCGCCGATCGACGGGGACCTCTCCACGAGCAGAACCTCGTACCCGGCGTTGGCGATGTCCAGCGCGGCCTGAATCCCGCTGATTCCCCCGCCGACCACGAGGCACTTCACGGCATGGTCGACCTCGACCGGGACCAGGGGGTGGTTCCCCTTCACCTTCTCCACCATCGCCCGCGTGATGCGGATCGCCTTGTCCGTGGTCACCGCATCGTTGTGGACCCACGAGCACCACTCGCGGATGTTCGCGATTTCGACGAGGTACGGGTTGAGGCCTGCCTCTTCCGCCGCGTTGCGGAACGTGGTCTCGTGCATCGAGGGCGAGCAGGCGGAGATTACGACCCCGGTGAGCCGGTGCTCCTTGATCGCCTTCTTGATCACGTCCTGACCCGGGTCCGAGCACATGTACTCGTGGCGGGCGGCGTAGGCGACGCCGGGGTAGCTCGCGAGCGCCTCTACGACCCGCTCCACGTCCACCGTAGTCGCGATGTTCTTCCCGCAGTGGCAGACGAACACGCCGATCCGCGGACCCTGACCCGTGGTCCGGAGTCCGTGGTCCGTAGACCGGAATCCGTGGTCCGTGGTCCGTGGTCCGTGGTCCGTGGCGGATGACGGCCTACGGTCAACGGCTGACGGGCTACGGTTCACGGAAGACGGATCACGGTCAACGGCTGACGGGTTAGGGCTGACGGAAAGCGGATGACGGTCCATGGTCAACGGTTCACGGCTCACGGTGATGCTCCTTCACATAGGCGTACCCGGCCTCGAACGCCTTCTGGTTGAGGTCGCGGGTGTGGGAAGGCACCGCGGCGAGAACAGCCTTGAGGAGGGCGTCCTTCGACACCGTGGGCACCGCGGCGGCGAGCGCGCCGAGGATCACCACGTTCGCCACGATCTTCCGTCCCAAACCTTCCGCGATGCGCGTCGCTGGGACGAGAAGCAGGCGCACGTCCGTGCGCGGCTCGTGCTCCACGAGGTCCTCGTCGAGGATGAGCGTGCCCCCGGGCTGGATGTCGCGGCCATAGGTGCCGTACGCCTCCTGGGACATGATGACGGCCACGTCCGGCGTGCCCACCACGGGATAGTCCACCGAGGTATCCGAGACCACGACCTCCGCCGCGCACGCCCCGCCGCGGGCTTCCGGGCCGTAGGACTGGGTGAGGACGGCGTGCTTGCCGTCGAAGATGACCGCTCCCTGACCAGCGATGCGGCCTGCGGAGATGATGCCTTGACCACCGAACCCGGCGAACCGGATTTCCTGACGCATGGTCCGCTGAAGATACCCCGCCCTTGGCAGCACCACCATGACGGCGATCATGTTCTCGCCTGACGGCGGACAGGACGAGGCCGCATCATGAGCGACCGGCAGGGGTCGAGAAGATCGGGTGCTACAGGTCGCCCGCGAACACGTTCTTCCACCGCACCTTCGGGTCGTCGAACTCGACCTTCGTCGGGTCGAAGTCCTCCGGGTCGTAGCTCCCCCCCACCCAGTCGAGCAGATCGTCGTGCTCAGGTTGACGCGGATCGGCGATTGCCTCCAGAAGATGGGCGTAGCCCCCCACCCCGCCGCAGTCCTCCGGAGGGCACTTCCGCTCCCCCGCCACGCAGACAGGGTACGATCGCCCCCGGCGCGCGGGCAGCCGCCCCTCCAGCTGCACCACGTGGGCCCACCTGTCCCCGAAGTCGTACTCGTAGAGCGCCATCGGCCAACCCTCGTGGAGGTACGCCTCCACCGGCGTTTCCCATCCGGGGAGCGTTTCCCGTTCAGTGGGGAACCTGTCGTCGGGAATGCCGATCTCCACCAGCCGTTCTTGGCGCAGGTTCACCAGACGGAACGAGTGGAGGTGGCAGTCGAGCCACCCCATCGCGTCCTGGATCGCCACGTGCAGGTCCCAAAACGAGTACGACGTGGGGATCTGAATCCGGCGCCAGATGGGGGGCAGGATGTCCACCAGGGCAATCCTCAGCTGGAACAGCTCTCTTGGGGCCACGGTACCTCCTTCGGTCCTGGACGAGAGGATACCCGTCTGTTGGTCGGCCAACCGGCAGGGCAAGAGGTGGAGGAGCTGCGGTCGGGGCGAGATGTGCTCCGCGGTCGGCCACAGCAGCGCCATGCAAGACCGTAGTAGGTTTCTGGAGCCAGGTTCCGCGCTCAGCTTGGCCCTTCCGGCGGACGAACCTCTGCTGGCAAGGAATCAAGGACCGCCCGCAGGATCTCCCCGGCGAGGTCCACCGCTGCCTGGACTTCTGCTGAGGCAGGTTCAGGGAAGTCGCCCGGGTGCCGTGCCGCTACGCCGTACGGGGTAAGGGCGACCGATCTCCGCACCCTCGCTCCCAGCTCTGGATCTCGCGCCGCGATGTGATCGACAAGAAGCGCCAGGTCGTGGGTCTTGGGAACTTCGCACTGGTGCCAGGTCAGTACGGCCTTGAGGACCTTCTCCGCTGCCTGCTGGGCGTGGAACGCAGCGCTGGCAAGAAGATCCACGTCGCCGGACATGAGGTGCCGAGCCGCGGCCAGGTCTGCCGCTGCTTTCCGCAGCCACTGGCGTACGAACTCTCGCCGTATCACCTCAGGGCGCTTCATACAACACCCGGCCGTACTTGTGCGCAGGGTGCGCAATCCCGCCAATGACGTTCTTCGTTTCCTCAAAGCGCTCGAGCGGCATGACGACAACGTCGAACGCGAGGCCGAGGCCCGACAGGGCTTCGCGAATCCGCACGGCCTCCTCGCGTGGGTTAGCCCCATTGTCCTCGAGAACTAGGAGGTCCACATCGCTTCCCTGCTCCATGGTCTCGGTAGCAGCCGACCCGAAGAGGACGATCCGCGCCGGTTGCGCTGCGGAGAGGATCCGCGCCACGATCTCCCGCTCCAAGTCAGCTGTCAGCCGTCCGCGTGAGTTCGCCCCGGTTTCGCGTGTCATCACCTTCACCTCACCACTGCGAAGAACACGACCGTGAGATTCGCCTCTGGGAGGATACAGCGCGGAGTGGGGGCGGGCCAAACGGGGCGGCTTCCGTCATCGCCTGGCAGCCGACGGTGGTGAGCCCGGCTTCGACAAGACCCGGATTGCGCTCGATCCAGCCGTCAAGATGTACCAGAGGGTTCGCCCTGCTTGCTGGCAGTCTCTCTGTTCTCGGACTCAACTTGCCACAGCCCATACGGCAGTCAGCGGCGGGGCGGCGCGCTGGGGTTGTGGCCTGGCGAGATCATTCAGGAGACCGAATCTAGAATGGGACGCAAGGCCCTCCTTGTGGATTGGAGCGGATAACCGCTGCTCACTGAGCAAGAGAAAGATCTGCACTCCGCCTAAACGCGCGTGACTGGCCCAATCCCTTGAGTAAGATGCGAGTTGATGACCGTCCAGGTCTGAATGGGAGGGACGATGACCGAACGTCGGTGGTGCGATAAGTGCGGGAAGAAAGCGGCAATCCGCATCTTGTATGGCTCGCTGAGGTTGGAAGGGCTGCGGCGCGGGGCCCGGCACCAGGCGGTCATCGGAGGGCGGTGCGCCACCAAGACCTCGCCGCGGTGGAGGCGCGCCTTCTGCAGTGCCGACCTCTGGCCGTACCAGGTCGAGCGAGCGGAGGATCGTGAGCGCCGACGCGAGAGGCGGTTGACCCGCCCTGACTGGCAAGACGAGGTCCTGCGGGCCGCGCGGGCCAACTACGGGCGGGAGCGGGTGAAGTAGAGGGAACTCCTCCAGGGTGCTCTGTCATCACCCTGCCTTCCTCTCCCCCTTTGGGGGCGGGAGAGGATCGAGGAGACGGGGGACGACGGCCTTGATCAAGCCAGCCGCGAGGTCCAAGGCATCAATGGGCCAGTAGGTCGCGGGGCGGGGCTGGCGAACCCCCGGGCGGCCTGCCTCGGGTCGGCAGTTCAGGACTGCGGTAGTCCAACGCTCAGGCACGGCCTCCAGCCCGTAGACCGCGCCCAGGAGAGCACCGGCGATGCAGGCGTTCGTGTCCGTGTCTCCCCCGCGCATCACCGTGTCCACCACCCTTCCTCCAGGCTCGGCGCGTGCAAGAGCTGCCAGAACGCGTTCCGAAACGCGATCAACACCCAGCCCTGGCGTTGGGTGGAGTCCCGCGGCGGAGCCTCATCTGCGCTGTCGAGCGCCTCGCGAACCGCTGCGGCGACGCCCATCTCCACGGCCCAGGTCTGCACCTTCGCGTAGATCTCCGTCGCCCGGCAGCCGGTTCGCACGGCGTGGGCGATCTCCAGGGCGAACAGAGCGTTCGTCTCGAGGCACACCGGGTGGGGGTGGGTGATCGCTGCGACCTGGCGGGCCCACTCTGCCACCCGCCCGGGGTCGTGGCTCGCGCTGAAGATCCCGAGCGGGCTTACCCGCATCAGCGCCTCGTTGGCCTGGCTTGTGGGGTCCGGCGTCCCCAGGAGGCCCGCTCGTACCGTGGCGCCGTAGTTGAACGGATCGGAGCGGAGCCAGTCCTCGTAAGCCAGCCGCGCCTGATCAGGGTCGTACGTCCCCACCCGGACGTGTGCCCGAGCCAGCGCCAGGGCCATCTCCGAGTCGTCCGTGGGCTGGCCGGCCAGCATGTTCCACGTCCCGGCGTTCGCCCGGTCCCCGACCCCATTCGGGTAGTGCCCCAAGTCTCCTCAGGCTCCATGAACTCCACCTGGTTCCCCAGGGCGTCGCCGGCGAGCTGCCCCAGCAGGCACCCCTGGGCGCGATGGTGCATCGGGTTCAGCGGATCGGGGGACGTCATCTGTGGTTCATCGGGGCACTGCGGGGCCGAAGTCCCAGCGGAAGGCCGTCTCGGCCAATGCACGGGACACGATCCCACCCCGGCTACGAGATCCGCTGAGAGAGGAAGCGGTCGAGAGGGATACCATCTCCCCCCACCAAGAGCGGGTGCGCTGCCCGATACTCCTTGAGGAACAGGCCGATCCCCGGCAGCGCGTCGCGCCGTCGCCCGCTCTTCACCTCGATCGCCCGAACTTCCTTCTCCACCTGAACAACGAAGTCCACCTCGCGGTTCTGATGGCGCCAGTAGTGCACCAGACACCTCCCTGAGGCTGCCGCGTTGACCAGGTGCGCGCCCACTGCGGACTCCACGAGATGTCCCCAGAACTGGCGGTCGGCTCGTGCCTCCTCCGGCGACAGGCCGCTCTGGGCGGTGAGGAGCGCGGTGTTGTACACCTGAAGCTTGGGGATGGATCCTCGTTGGCGGACCACGCGTCCCGAGTACTTGGGCAGTCCCGTCACCATACCCGCCCCGGTCAGGAGATTCAGGTAGTGAGCGAGCGTGGTGGTGTTCCCCGCGTCCTGGAGCTGGCCCAGCATCTTCGTGTACGACAGGATCTGGCCGGAGTAGCTGCAGGCGAGCTGGAAGAGCTGGCGGAGCAGGGCCGGCTTGTCCACCCGCGTGAGGAGAAGGACATCGCGCGCGAGGGTCGTCTCCACCAGGGAGTCCACGATGTAGCGTCTCCAGCGTGCGGGGTCGTGGGCCAACGGGGCCCCGCCGGGATACCCCCCGAAGTAGAGGTAGTCGTCGAGACTGAACCCGAATGCGTCCTTCATCTCCGTGAACGACCAGTGGGGAACGTGCAGGATCTCGAACCGTCCTGCCAGACTCTCTGAAAGGCCGCGCTGGACGAGGAGAGGCGCCGATCCCAGGACGACGACCCGAAGTCGAAGATCGTTGGCGGTGTCTTCGTCCCACAGCCGCTTCGCGATCTCAGACCAGTCAGGGATCTTCTGGATCTCGTCCAGGGCAAGCACGGCCCCCGTGGTACCGGCAGTGCGGGCGATGGTCCGGCCCACCTCCCACTGCTGGACGAGCCAGTTTCGGTCGCGGAGGGTCGGCTCGTCTGCTGACGCGTAGTGGGCAGCTTCCCCCCACGCCTGGAGAACCTGGCGCACCAGCGTGGTCTTTCCCGTCTGTCGGGGACCAGCGATCACCTGCAGGAATCGGCGCGGCTCGTCGAGCCGGCGGCGAAGATCCTGCACGTGGGCGCGTCTGTAGTCAGGGTTCTCTACATTACTCATGACACTGAGTAATCTTACTCAGCGCTGTGAGTACGTCAACGTCCAGTTGTCGATCGTTCAGAAGAGGAGCCTGCCGACGGTACTCCCTCGGGCCGGAAGTTGAGGATCGCGTCCGCCCACCCCTCCGACAGCGGTGGCACACCAAGAGCACGTACCGCCCGTGGGGAACGTCGTCGAACTCCCGGTCCTCGCGGAAGCCCGCGTTGGCGAAAGCTCGCCGAGAGGCCAGGTTGTCCAGCCGGGCGCACGCGATCACGAACGGCACGGCCGGGTCAGCCAAGGCGGCCTCCGTGACCAGGCGGATGGCGGCTGCCCCATGGCCCCGCCCCAGAGCATCGCGCTCCCCGATCATGATATCGATGTCGATCACGCTCGCCGGGATGTCGCTGAGGCCCGCCACATCCAGCTCCTCGCGCGTGGGATGCTGCCACAAGACAAGGCCGACGGCCGCGCCGTCCGCCTCGATGACCGCCCGCCAATGCCCTTCAGGTGGCGGCACGCTGAGGAGGCGAAGGTCCGCGTCGGGATCACCCCAAGCGCGGCGCACATGATCCGCATGCAGCCACCTCTCGATGAGCGGCAGGTCACCGGCGGTGACATCGCGGAGGAGCAGGCTCATGGCTGGCCCTCTCTGGTGATGCTCCGCCTCCTCAGGGTTCACGGCGCGAGGTTCACCTCCGCACCTGCCTGTTCTTGTCGGGTGCCTGTCGGGCACTTGTGTGGCAACCCAACACGCGACATCCCATCTTATCCCGGTGCCGATCAACAGGCATGCACGGAACGAGATCTCGTACATTGCCAGGTAG
>DLNB01000060.1 GCA_002479455.1 Acetothermia bacterium UBA7521 | reverse complement strand
TGACCAACAACACAGTTGCTCTGTGCCGGCCTTCGTGTCCCTAGTGGTAGGTTCTCTCGCCCCTCTCGGCGTTCCCTGCGCGCTCGACGGTGAGAGCTGGTGGGGTGGATTCGAGATACGCCCGACACGGGCTCCCCACAACCCGGCTTGGCTTCCGCCCTGCTATACTGACGACTGTGGAACGTTCCCGAGACTGGTGGACCCAGGCCCAAGCCGACCTTGCCCACGCCAAGGCCGCGGTCGCCGTATGTCACTTCGACTGGGCGTGCTTCGCCGCCCATCAGGCCGCGGAGAAGGGACTCAAGGCCGTGTTCGAGCGGCGGGGGGAGAAGGCCGTTGGCCATTCCGTGCGGTACCTCCTCTCGGCGGTGAGCGGAGAGGAGACCAGTCCGGAGATGGTCGTTGCAGCAAAGGTCCTCGACAAGCACTACATCCCCACCCGGTACCCCAACGGTCTCGTCCAGGGCGCGCCCACCGAGTTCTACACCGAGGAGGAGGCGAGCGATGCGATCCGCCGTGCGGAGGAGATCCTACGGTTCTGTAACCGTCTTCTCGCTCGATGAAGAGGCCATCCAGGGCGCCCTCGCTCGTTGGGTGAAGGAGATCCGGGAGCGACCGGAGGTGCTGGCCGTCGTCTTGTTTGGGTCGTTCGCGACCGGGCGCGCCGTGCCGGGGAGCGACCTCGATCTACTCATTGTCCTCCGTGAGGATTCTCGCCCGTTCCTCGATCGCCCCCCCGACTACATGCTGGATGACGTGCCGTTCTCTGTTGACGTCTTCCCGTACACCCTGGCCGAGATCGAGGCCGGCCAACCTCTGGCGGCTGCAGCCCTGCGCACGGGGAAGACCCTGTGGGCCAGAGACGATTGCCGTCTGCCGGTCCCTCGCACCCTCTCCGCGTGAAGCGGGATACGCTCAGCCCTTCCGTCGGCGACCACCGCTTCCGCCCCTCGTTGCGAGGGTAGCAGGCCGCGTGGGAACATCCGGGTTTGCCCCCCCGGTACGCTGTCTGTGAGTTCCCTCACGGATTCCTCTGCGTGTCCGGCGGCAGGGCTCCGCCAACCGCGAGGATTCGCGTTTTCTCCACGTGGCCGAAGGCTCCGCGGGCCATTCTCACGTAGCCTGTTGGTCCAGAGGGGCGTCATCCACGGACAGGCCGACGATGGCGAGGTCGCGGCCCTCGATCACGTCGGCCCGGGCTTGGCACCGAGGACAGGTGAGCAAGGGAACCGCGTAATGCCACCCCGCCTCGCTCACATACTTTACAGGTCCCTCGTACCCACACGCCGGGCAACGCACCTTGACCGGGACCTTCTCAACGCGGATCTCGGATCCCGCAACCTCTGTCCCTTCGGTGAGGATTCGCCATGCTTCCGCTAGCGCCTCTTCCGACAGGATGAGGAGTTCGCCCTTGCGCACATGGACGGCTCGCACCCGCCCCGCCACCGGGTGCTGGCCGAGGTGCTCGGTCAGGCCTTCGAGGAGCGCGTGGGCGAGCGAGTACTCGTGCATGGGTCCTCTCTACTTCAGGGCACTCACCGCCGAGGTCGCGGAGCGCGCCGAGGAACCCCGATCAGGTGAGGAGACAGGGAATGCAGAAGGAGACCACCGTAGAGGGCCAGGTGCTTGCTTGCCGCCGAGACACGGAGGACATAGAGAAAACCACTTCTGGAATCGAATCCAGGATCCCGGTGTTCCGTAGCGTCGCAGCTTGCCTGCGACGAACGTCCGTCGGGGATGAACCCCGACGCTACACCCTCTTCCCTCACCCCGACCCTCTCCCGCGCGGGGGAGAGAGAGGGACAGGGATGCGGACTTGGTTACCTCTGCAAACTCCGCGTCTCTACGGTGGATGGGACGTACGCTAGACACGTGCAAGGCGGACCAACCCTGGACTCCGGCTCCGGGGTTCCTCAGAGACGAAGCACGTGCTCGCAACGCAATCCTCAAATAGCCCTTCTCTGTGTGCTCTGCATCTCTGCGGTGAACGGGTTCCGGTCACAGGCCGAGGGCGGCGAGGAGCTCGTCGGCCCCGCGGCCGCTCTTGGCGTCGGTGAGGACGACCTTTCCGTGCGGGTTGAGCCGGCGGTAGTCGTCGACCAACGCCATCGGGTCCACTCCCACGAAGCTCGCCAGGTCCACCTTGTTGACGGCCAGGACGTCGGTCTGAGCGAACATCTTCGGGTGCTTGCGCACCATGTCGTCGCCCTCCGTCACGGAGATCACGACGAGGTCTCCCTCGGTCCCGAGGGGGAAGTCCGCCGGGCAGACGAGGTTCCCCACGTTCTCGATGAACAGGACGTCTACGTCGCCGAGCGGGAAGCTTTCCAGGGCGTGGCCCACGCGGTGGGCGTCGAGGTGGCAGTCGTCCCCGGTGTTGAGGTTGGCGGCGACGAGCCCGGCGTCGCTGAACCGGCGGAAGTCGTCGTCCCCGGCCACGTCCCCGGCGATCGCCCCCACCCGCACGCCCTTCTCCTTCAGCCGTTCAGCGAGACGGAGGATGAGGAGCGTCTTTCCCGACCCGATCGCCCCCATCGCGTTGAACGCCCGCACCCCATGGTCCTGGAAGAGCTTGTAGTTGCGGGAGGCAAGCTCGATCTGCCGCTTGAACACGTCCTCGGTTCCCACGCGGATGTCGTGCATAGCGGACGATGATACCCCCCTGCCGGCGACGTGCCGACCCCCGAGCTCCCGCGGATTGCATGGTCCGCTTCCGCTGGCTATAGTCCGGCCCGTATGCGTCGGGTGGCGGAGTGGACGACAACGGCTCTCCTGGTGTTCGCCCTGTACCTCGTGTTCTCCGCCTTCAGTGGGAGATGGGGCCTGTGGGCACCCGAAGAGCTCCTCGCCGGCGCGGTGATCGCGCTCCTGGTGGGTCTGGCCACCGGACCGCTCGTCTGGAAGCGGGGCGGGTGGAGGTTGCTGCAGCCCCAGCGCTGGTTCTTGTTCCTCGTCTACCTACTCGGTCCGTTCCTCTACGCGATGGCCAAGGCCAATCTCGACGTGGCGTGGCGGGTACTCACCGGCCGGATCAACCCGGGGATCGTCCGCTTCAACCCGGACCTGAAGACAGACGTCGGCCGCACGCTTCTCGCCAACTCGATCACCCTCACCCCCGGCACCCTGACGATGGACGTGGACGACGTGACGGGCGACTTCTTCGTCCACTGGATCCACGTGACGGACCCGTCGCCGACGGCGGACGCTGTATGCGGACCGTTCCCGAAGTGGGCACGGAGGGTCGCCGAGTGATCGTCGCGCTGCCGTTCGCCGTCGCCGGTCTTGCCATGCTGGGGTTCATCCTCGTGTGTATGGTGCGGCTGGGGATTGGCCCCACCGCCGCCGACCGCGCGGTGGCCTTGGACACGATCAACACCCTCGTCGTGGCAACGATGGTCCTCCTCGGCGCAGCGTTCAACCAGGTCGTCCTCCTCGACGTCGCGCTTGTGTACGCGCTCCTGTCCTACGTGGGGACGCTGTACATCGCGCGGTACCTGGAACGGGGGTTGTCGTGAACGGGCTCATCTACGCGTTTCTTGCGGTCGGGGCCGCGTTCAACGCGCTGGGGGCGGTGGCGCTGATCCGGTTCCCCGACGTGTACACCCGCATCCACGGCGCGACGAAATGCACCACCTTCGGGTCGATCTTCTCCATCCTCGCCGTCGCCGTGTACGGGATCGTCCAGGGCGGCGGGGCGGGGGGGACGATGGCGGTGCGGGCCTTCTTAGCGCTCGTGTTCCTGCTCCTGACGAACCCCACGGGATCCCACGCCCTGGCGCGGGCCGCCCACCGATCGGGGATCAAACCGTTCCGCGCCGTGGTGGACCGCCTCGAGGAAGCCGGTCACGGACCACGGACCACGGACCACGGATCGCAGGAGAACGGATGACGCTTCTCGCCATCCTGCAGGTCGTGATCCTCGTCTTGATCGTCGCTGGCTCGATTCTTGCCGTGTGGCTGAAGGACCTCCTGGCGAGCGTGATCGCCCTTGCCGGGTCGAGCCTCCTGCTTGCCCTCCAGTTCTACCTTCTTCAGGCGCCGGACGTGGCGATCGCCGAGGCCGGGGTCGGGGCGGCCCTCACCACGGCGATCTTCGTCCTGGCGATCCGCAAGACGCAGCGCAAGGAGGAGGAATGAGGCGCTGGATCGTGTTGGCAGCGTTCGTGATCGTTGCGGGGTGCCTCCTCCTCGGTGGAGCGCGGATGCGGCCGTTCGGGGCGCCACGGTTCGACCTGATGGACCGCTACTTCAACGCCTGGTCGCAGACGGAGACGGCGGCGAACAACGTGGTGACGGCGGTCGTGTTCGACTACCGAGGCTACGACACCCTCGGCGAGGCGACGGTGCTGTTCACGGCCGTGATCGGGGTAGCCCTCATCCTGCGGAGGCTGAAGCGATGAGCGTTGTCGTGCGGACGATCGCCCGGATCCTCGTCCCGGTGATCCTCGCCTTCGGGGGGTACGTCATCCTCCACGGGCACCTCACCCCAGGCGGCGGGTTCCAGGGCGGGGCGGTGGCCGCGTCGGCGGTAGCCCTCCTTCTCGTCGCGTTCGGCGCGCCTTCGCTCAAGAAGCTGAAGAGCCCGCTGTCGGTTCTCGAGGACCTCGGCGGTATCGCGTTCGTGGTCCTGGCGTTCCTCGGGATCGGGACCACGTTCTTCTTCAACCTCCTCGCCGGATCGGGCGGGCTGTTCGGCGCGGCCTCACCGATCGGTCCCAACGCCGGGTTCCTCAACACCGGGGGCACGGTGCCGCTCATGAACTGGGCGGTGGGGTTCAAGGTGCTCGGCGGCCTGGGCGCGGTGATGGTCCTGTTCGGGTTGTTCGGGGGCGACGATGATCGGTAACGCGCCGTTCGTGGTGTGCATGGTCCTCGTCCTCCTCGGGCTGTGGGCTCTCCTCTTCCGGAGGAACCTGATCAAGGTCGTGATCGGGATCAAGATCATCGAGAACGGGGTCAACCTGTACCTCGTCGCCACGGGCTACGTGAGGGGCGGGATCGTTCCCATCTACACGTACGCCCCGCCGGACGCGGCGATGGTCCTCCCCACGCCGCAGGCCCTCACCCTGACGAGCATCGTCATCGGCCTCGCCACAACCGCGCTCATGCTCGCGTTCGTGGTCGTCATCCACCGCCACAAGAAGACCCTCGACGGCCGCAAGGTTACGGAGCTCTCGGGATGAACCTCACCGCGCACGCCCCGATCCTCGCCGTCGCCGTGCCCCTGCTGGGCGCGTTCGCCCTGCCGCTGTGGGCGAAACTCCACACGTCGCTGCGCGACCTGTGGCTCGTCCTCGTCGCGGGTGTCACCGGTGCCCTCACCGTCCTTGTCGCCGTACAGGTCTACACGGTCGGGATCCAGGTCTACACCCTGGGCGCAGCGTGGCCCCTGGATACCCTCGCGCCGGGCGGGTTCCCGATCCGGATCATCCTCACTGTGGACGCCCTCAGCGCGTTCCTGGGCCTCATCACCGTCCTCGTGGCCGTGGTCGGCTTCTCCTACGCCTGGCGGTACCTGAACGAGGACGAGGGCAAGACCCTCGCCCTGACCCTGGGGACGCTCCTCTGGGCGGGGATGCTCGGGATGGCGTTCACCGGCGACCTGTTCAACCTGTTCGTGTTCTTCGAGGTGACGTCGATCGCCGCGTGCGGCCTCGTCGGCTACCGCACGTGGGCGTCGCGCGGCCCGGAGGCGGCGTTCAAGACGATGGTCATGTACACCGTGGGCGGGCTGTTCGTCCTCCTCGCGATCGCCCTCCTCTACGGCGAGTACGGGGCGCTGAACCTCGCCTACCTCGCCCGCCAGATCAGTGGGTCAGTGGTGGACCGGATCGCGCTCGGGCTGCTCCTCGGCGGGCTGCTCATGAAGGCCGGCGCGGTGCCCCTCCACATGTGGGCGCCCGACGCGTACGGCGAGGCCCCGGCCCAGGCGGTGATCCTCCTCGTCGCCAACACCCAGATCTCCCTCTACGCCCTGTTCCGGGTCCTGTTCACCCTCTACGGCGGGGTCGCCGACCCGGCGATCGGGTGGCTGGTGGTATCCCTCGGCACCCTGACCCTCCTCGTGGCGGCCCTGATGGCCGTGGTCCAGATGGACCTCGGCCGGCTCGTCGCGTTCGGGGCCGTGTCCCAGATCGGGTACATGCTCCTCGGGGTCGGGGTCGGCCTGACCGTGATCGCCGCGCGGCCCGCGTACGGGCTGGTGGCGATCCAGGGCGGGATCTTCCACATGCTGAACGACGCGGTGGCGATCGGGCTCCTCTTCCTCGCTGTAGGCGCGGTGGAGAAGGCCGCCGGGAACCGGAACCTGGCGAACCTGGGCGGGCTGGGGCACGACCTCACGTGGACGACGGGGTTCTTCCTCCTCGGATCGCTCGCCCTGGCCGGGATCCCGCCCCTCAACGGGTTCGCCTCGAAGCTGATGATCTACCAGTCGAGCTTCCTCCTCTCGCCGATCCTGTCTGCGCTCGCGATCCTGGCCTCGATCCTCCTCCTTGCCGTGTTCGTGAAGGCGTTCCAGGGGGCGTTCCTCGGGCCGCGGCTCCGGAAGGCCGAGCCGGTACCCGTCTCGATGCTCGTGGCAATGGGGGTTCTGGCGCTGGGCGTGCTCGCCCTGGGGCTGTTCCCCGAGCTCGTCGTCCGCCACCTCGTGGCGCCGGCGGCGGACGCCCTGTGGAAGGGCCGCGACCTCTACCTCCAGGCGGTGCTCGGACGATGACCCTCCTCACCGGGCACGGGTTCTGGAACCCGCTCCTCTGGCTCGCCGCCGCAGCGGGGGTGACCCTGCTGGCGCTCGTCGTGTGGTCCCGCGGCCGGCGCGACTACACCCGGGGGACGGACGGCGAACTCCCGTTCCTGTCCGGCGAGAAAATGGAGGGGGCCCACGTCGGGGGCGGGCACCTCTACTGGGGGTTCGTGGAAGGGCTGCGGCCGTACGTCGAGCGCCTGCGGGCGCTGCACAGCGGGCTGGTCAACGACTACGTGGGGTGGCTGGTGGTCATCTTGGCCGTGGTGTTCCTGATCGTCCTCGTGGGGGGCTGAGATGGGCCTGTCGTCGTTCAAGCGGGCGCTGTGGGTGTTCCACATCGCCACCGGTTCATGCAACGGCTGCGACATCGAGATCGTGGCCGCCCTCACCCCCCGCTACGACGTGGAGCGGTTCGGGATCAAGCTTGTCGGCACCCCGCGCCACGCCGACGTCCTCCTCGTGACCGGGCCCGTGACGCGGCCGATGGCCGAGCGGCTGAAGCGCGTCTACGATCAGACGCCGGAACCGAAGGCCGTGGTCGTGGTCGGCGGGTGCGGCTCGACCTCCGGCGTGTTCTACGACAGCTACAACGTGGTCGGCCCGGTGGACAAGATCGTCCCCGTGGCGGCGTACGTCCCGGGCTGCCCGCCCCGGCCGGAGGCGATCATCCACGGCGTGGTGACCGCGGTGGCCAAACTCGAGCAGCTTGCCGGGGAGAAGCGATGACCGCCGATCAGGTGACGCGGGCGCTCACGGCGGCGGTGCCCGGGCTCCAGCCCGAGCTCCGCCCTCGGTCGGTGGGGGTGCGGACCCCGGTCGAGGTCCCCGAGCTGTGGGTCGACGTCCCCCGCGAGGGGCTCGTCCCCGCGGTGGCGGCGCTCAAGGCCGCCGGCCCGCTGCACATCTCCGTCATCTCCGGTCGGGATACGGGCGAGGGGATCGAGCTCCTCTACCACTTCACCGTCGGGTACGGCACGCCCGGGGGCGAGGTGACCGTCACCCTCCGCGTGACCGTGTCCAAGAGCGACCCCGTGCTTCCCTCGATCTGCGGCCTCCTGCCGGGGGCGGAGACCGCGGAGCGGGAGAAGATCGAGTTCCTCGGCGTCGAGTTCACCGGGATCCCGTCCACCGCGCACGTGTTCCTGCCCGACGACTTCCCCGGCTACCCGTGGCGGAAGGACGACCCGGAGACGGCGAAGCTCGTGAACCGGCTCGTGGAGTGGGAGGGGAAGAATGGCTGAGACCCAGAACGTGTACGAGATCCCGATCGGCCCCATCCACCCCGCCTTGAAGGAGCCGATCCGGTTCACGTTCCAGGTAGAGGGGGAGCGGATCCGCGGCGTAGACATCCGCGCCGGGTTCGCCCACCGCGGAATCGAGTTCATGGCGATGAAGCGGAACCTGATCCAGACCCTCTACCTCTCCGAGCGGATCTGCGGCATCTGCTCGATCTCCCACCCGATCACGATCACGCTCGCCGTGGAGCGGGCGGCGGGGATCGAGGTCCCGCCCCGGGCCCAGTACCTGCGCGTGATCTACTCCGAGCTGGAGCGGATCCACTCCCACCTCCTGTGGGCCGGCGTCGCCGCCCACGAGCTGGGGTTCGACACGCTGCTCCACCTCACGTGGAAGGTGCGCGAGCAGGTGCTCGACCTCCTCGAAGAGCTGTCCGGGAACCGGATCGACTACGCCCTCCCCATCTACGGCGGGGTGCGGCGGGACGTCTCCCCCGAGCAGACCCCGAAGGTCGAGGCGATGGTTCGCTACTACCGCGGGCTGCTGGACGAACTCCTCGACGCGTTCCTCCGCGACCCGTCCGTGGAAGCGCGGACGCGCGATGTGGGGATCCTCACCTCAGAGGAGGCCGATTCCCTGTGCGCGGTGGGCCCCACTGCCCGGGCATCGGGCCTGAGCAAGGACGTGCGCCAGGACCGGCCGTACCTTGTGTACGGCGAGCTCGGGGTGAAGGCGATCACCCCCCGCGACTACGGGCTCGAACCGCGGGGCGACGTGTACGACAAGGCCGTGGTGCGGCTGCTCGAGGTCGCCCAGTCCCTCGACCTGATCGAGACGTGCCTGTACGAGATGCCGGAGGGCGAGATCACCTCGTTCCCGAAGGTCCCGGCCCTGCTCGCCTACCTCAAGAAGGTTGAGGGCGAGGGGTTGGGCTGGCACGAGGCGCCGCGGGGCGAGGTCATCCACTACATCCGCCTCGAGGCCGGCGTCGAGGAGCCGATCGTGTGGAAGGTGAAGGCGCCGACGTACTCGAACCTCATGAGCTGGGTCCCAATGTTCCGCGACCAGGAGGTGGCCGACATCCCGATCATCGCCGCCTCGATCGATCCCTGCATGTGCTGCATGGACCGCGTGCACGTGGTGCGCGACGGCTCCCCGGCGACGGTGCTCAAGGAGGACCTCCTCCGCCTCTCCCGCGCCAAGACGGAAAGGATGGTTGGCGGTTCTCGGTTGTCGGCTTCCGGTCCACGGTCCACGGCCCACGGACGACGGACAACGGACAACGGACAACGGACCCCGGACCACGGAGGTGGGCTGTGACAAGTCTCCACCTCGTGTGGCAGGCGGCGGCCGTGCTCGTGGGCGGCGGGCTCCTCGGGCTCGTGTACAAGGGGTTCGACCGCAAGCTCGCCGCGCGGATGCAGGCGCGGATCGGTCCCCCGCTCCGCCAGCCGTTCCTCGATGTCGGAAAACTCCTCGTGAAGGAGAGCGTCGTCCCCCGCGACGCGGTGGGGTGGCTGTTCAAGGCGATGCCGTTCCTCGCCGTGATCGCCTCGTTCACCGTCCTCCTCTACCTTCCGTGGGGGCCGTTCCCGGCGATCCTTCGGACGGGCGGCGACGCGATCCTCGTCCTGTACCTCCTCGCCGTGCCCGCCGTGGCGATGGCGCTCGGAGGGTTCGCGTCCGGGTCGCCGTTGGCGACCGTGGGCGCGCAGCGGGAGATCGTGATGCTCATGTCCTACGAGTTCCCGCTCGCCGTGGCCGTGGTCGGCGTGGTGTGGCGGCTGGCGACCCTCGGCGGCGGCCCCGCGTTCTCGTTGGGGGCGATCGCCGCCGCACCCCTGTGGACCATGGTGGGGCCGCTGGGGGTGATCGGCCTGGCGATCCTCGCCGCGTGCCTTCTGGTCGTGACGCCGGCCGAGCTCTCGAAGATCCCGTTCGACATCCCCGAGGCGGAGACCGAGATCGCCGGCGGGCTGATGGTCGAGTACTCCGGGACGTACCTGGCGCTCTTCTACCTCGCCGACGCGGCGAAGACGATCGCCATGGCCGCCCTCGTCGTGACCCTGTTCGCCCCGTACGGGATCGCCGGACTCCTGGGGCTCTCCGGGGCCGGTGCCCAGGCCGTGGACCTCGTGTTCCACTTGCTGAAGATCTTCGTCGTGATGTTCGCTGCCGTGACCACGGTGCGCGTGGCGATGGCCCGGCTCAAGATCGACCAAGTGGCGCGCGGGTTCTGGCTTCAGATCACCGCGGTGGCCGTGGCGGGGCTTATGCTGCTCGTGCTCGACCGGATGGTGGTGGGATGATCCTCAAGACCCTGTTCTCCCAGCTGTTCACCAAGCCGGCCACGAACCGGTTCCCGGCCAAGTACATGCCCAAGTCCGTGCTCGGGTTCCTGGGCCGGGTTCAGGCGGGCAAGGCGACCCTCGTCCCGCCCGTGCCTGTGCCGCCCCGGTTCCGGGGAAAGATCGCCTACAGACGGGAGAAGTGCATCGGGTGCCAGCTCTGCATCCGGGTCTGCCCGGCGAAGGTGATCGAGTTCCTGCCCGAGGCCAAGAAGATCCGGATGCACGTCGCGCGGTGCACGTTCTGCGCCCAGTGCGTGGACGCCTGCCCGGTGGACGCCCTCGCCGAGAGCCCCGACTTCCTCCTCTCCGACACCGACCGGAGCTCTCCCGCGCTGACGGTGGAGTAGCCGCGACAGGCCAGTTCTAGTCCATGTGACTTCGCACGAGGACCCTGTCTGCCTACCTCCTCAGGGTCCCCAATGTCGGATCGCAAGACCCGACTCCAGATGCGGCCCATAAGGACAGACAGGGACGCCCACGGCGGGGCGTCTGGCTTGCCCTTCCGATCGGCTATGTCCAAGCCATGGGCCGGGAACCGGGGACCGTGGTAGAGGCCCGAGTGGTGGGGAGAGACCTTGAGCTCCACAGGGAGGAGGCGGGCGGCGAGACGTCCGGGTCCTAGCTCTGCCCTGGGCCATCTTCAAGGAGGCTGGATCAGTATAATTGGCCCTGAGGAGATGGGTTGGGTATGGACCGCATGGAGCGACGGGACGCGACTCTCCAGGCCTTTCGTCGGGCCCAGGAGGAACACGCACACCTTCACGCTAGGGCGGACGAACTCGCCAGTGCCTATCACGACATCCGGCGGAAGATGCGGGACTCAGGTGAGCATGATCGCCGGGTTGCCGAGTACAAACAGGCCCGTTCGGAGTTCTATGCCAAGAAGAACGACGCTTACGAAACTTCCCAAAGGAAGAGGGTGCCGTGGCGGCTCGAGTTCCTCTGTTACCTGGTCTTCTTTCTGTCCCTTTTCTTCTTCCTTCCTTGTGTGCTTTTCGCTGTGTTTGGCTTGTCATACTGGCCGATTATCGTCCTTGGTCTCTCCGTCCTGGGCGCCTGGATGATGTTGCGGAGGCTGTCGGTGCAGGAGGAGGAGGCCACCCGTGCCTACAAGCAGATGAAGGAACCAGATCCCACGGCGTATCGTCTAACCAGCAAGAACGATGGAGGTTTTCTCACTGACGAGGAGGACGCCGCTTTGCGCGCTTACCACAACGCACGGTACACCGCAGAGAAGGCTGAGTCCGCTGCAGCTCGCGCACAAGAAACCTACGACATCGCCTGCATGACGCCTGAAGAGGAGACAGCTTACTGGGCGAAGAAACGCTATGAGATTGCCCTTGAGCAGCGGGATCGCCTGGCAAGAATCGAGTTGGAGGTTGAGATGGCGCAGGACCAGGCATCCGAAGCCGCGGAGGAAGCCAGAGAGGCTGCGGAGGAACAGAAACGGCTTCTCGGAGATCAAACTGACGAACTTGAACGCCTGAGAGAGGAAGTCCGAAGACTCCGCGACAAGTAGCCCACACGATCTTGTGGATCACCCGAAGATCCACCTTCGGATCGGCCACCACCACGGGAGGCCATGGGTGGTACAGTGATTCCTGTCCGACCAAGCGGTGGTCGTCGAGCTGGACCCCAAGGAGCACGTCCTTGCCCGTCTGGGCGGCGACACCTATACTTCCGAGCAAGCAAGCCGGGAGGAGGGGAGAGAGATGGGCAAGAGCACGTGGTTGCGGGTCATGCTTCTTGGTGCATCTACAGTTGTGTGGTTGATCGCCCTAAGCGGATGCCTGCCGGACACCTCTTCTCCTGAC
This sequence comes from Acetothermia bacterium UBA7521, assembly GCA_002479455.1. Lineage (GTDB taxonomy): Bacteria > Bipolaricaulota > Bipolaricaulia > Bipolaricaulales > Bipolaricaulaceae > Bipolaricaulis. The sequence goes on along the minus strand of DLNB01000060.1, from coordinate 4,043 downwards.
TTCTCGCTCGCTTTCAGCCCTACAGAAGTGACCGTCGCGGTGGGTTCCACAGCGACTGCTGTCGTCTCGGTCGTCCGTGCCGGCGGGTTTGGCACCCCGGTCGCCCTTCTGTTTGAAGAGGGGCCCACCGGGGTCGCGTTCGTCTTCGACCCGAACCCGGTTTCCGGCAATCGGAGCACGCTTACGATAACAGCAGCCTCTGGCGCTATCCCCGGGACCTATACCCTCGTTCTCCGAGGGACGGCTGGGGGGCTTGTTCGCACTACCCGCCTGACCCTCAACGTGGTTGGGATGGGACAGTCGGGGAGAGTACTGTTCTTCGATGATTTCAAGGACAACAGGCCAAATCCAGCTTGGAGCTTCAATGCCAACCCATGGGAGGCAAGTGCAGGGAAGTACGGCCGGTGCAGTGGCGCCAGTACAGGATTTGTGGCCACAGGCAGATCATGGGGCCCCTATACAGTCGAGTTGGACCTTGAACTTACGAACCACGCCCAGTTTGGTGTCGTCTTCTACGCCCAACAGGATCTGAAGAGCATGGCCATCATCTGGGGGACCCAGGACGAGATCTGGCTCCAGGTGCTCTCTGATGGCGCGGAGCTACGGAAAAGTGCTTCGGTGTCTCCCGGTTTTTTCGTTGGGTACCAGTCAGTCAGGGTTGAGAGCGATGGGACTACGTACAGCGTCTACGTCAAGGACCTCCTTCGTGCCACGTTCCATGACTCTACCTACTCTACTGGGATGCCCGGGATAGCGAAGCCAGAACCTTATGGGTGTGTATACATTGACAACTACAAGGTCACAGCTCGTCAGTAGGGATTATCGGGTACGGAGAGACCGCCCAACCACAGAGAGTCCAAGGGGTCATGTCTTCATCCTTGATGTCACGCCGTGTCACGTCGCCCGAAGACCTGCTTTGGATCGGCTGATGGGGTCGTGTCCTGCATTCCAACGCAATAGCCTACCCCCGGCCGGGCAGGGAGCTTCGACTGCTGCGACATCCGCGCAGAGAAGATCGTGCCTTATACCCATGGACTCGACTCTCGGCCCCCCGAGACCATCCGGCCAGCCCCAGGCCCTCCACCCTGAGCGCTCTCGTCATCGGCCCTTCCTCGCCCCATGATAGATGCGAACCTCTCCCCTGCCAGCAGCGGCCCAACCGCCTTGCTCACGGAACCTGACACCACGCAGGGCCGGGCATCGAGTTCCTGCTCGAGACCAAGGGGATCCGGATGCACGTCGCGCAGTGCACGTGCTGCGCCCAATGCGTGAACGCGTGCCCGCTGGAAGCTCTCGCCGAAAGCCCGGACTTCCTCCTCTGCGACACCAACCGCAGCTCCCCGGCGCTTACCGTCGAGTAAGCACATCTGAACGGCTGCTCACGTCTGACGCGCTCCACCACTGCCATCGCGCTCGACCGCGCCGCTTTCAGGGTTTTGGATCTTGGATCGCAAGCCCCGACCCCGGCTCGTCGACGAACCGAGGGCCCTCAACGTGGGTTGACTTGGGAGAGACTTGACAGAGCACAGTCTGGGCCCCTAGTATAGCACACGAGGAAGTGGTGGAGATGCACCGCACAAAACTGCTTGCCGTAGTGGTGGCTTCAAGCGCCGTCATCTCTCTTCTCGTTGGATGCAGGGATCCGAGGATTGGAGGACCTTGTCGCTATGCAGAGACCCCAGGGAAAGCCACGATAACGTCCGTCTCGAGCGCCCCTAGTGGCTCCTACAGCTGCCAGAACGCAGTGCTGATAGTCTTCACCTTCACGCCGGACGATCCTTCCGCACCGGCACGCTATCGCTATCCGGAGTGGCCCGATACAGGACAGCAGTTCACGGTGGGGGCTGGCATGAACCCTCCTCGCGCCTGGGCGGACCTTCGAGGGCTGGTTGAGGGCAGTGAGCACCGGTGTTCAAGGATGGAGATGGTTGCAGGAACGTGCACCCCGGTGCTGTTCGTGTTCTCGGAAGTTGATCTAGAGGGATGGGAGGATGGCTGCTGGTGAGCTGTCGCGGATGCGAAGCGCGGTACGGATAGACGAGTCTGGAGAGGCCCGGGTTAGCGGATGCCCATGCATGGAGCGACTGGGAGTAGATGAGCCGTGGAGGGCGTTCGCAGTTGAGAAACAGGCTGTGGCTCCACCGCCCTCGGGTGCTGAGAGAGCGTGTCTCAGTGCTGCCCGCGCGCTCATGGAGGGCGGCCAAGCCACGTGTCGGAGCTTCTGACGCTTGGGGGGACGCCTCGCAGAATGGGGCCAAGGGCTCGAGGAGGGAAGCCGTGAGGTCGTTGATGTGTGCTCTTCTGGCAGTGGTGTCGGTCTGCGTCGTCGGTTGGCCGCAGGAGGCCTACATCTTCGCCCCACCTTGGTATCACGGGAGCGGGCGTGGGGCGTCGGGGTCAGACCTTCATTCTTAGGGTCTGCGGGACAACGCTGGCAGGCTTGTGACCATGGGCGGAAAGCCCTGAATCTGAGGATCGGCGTGGACGTCTTGGCCGATAGCCCAGACTTCCTCCTCTCCGACACCGACCGCAGTTCGGCTGCGCATACGGTGGAGTAACACCAACAGACCAGTTGTGGTGGGTGTGTTTTCGGACGATGGCCAGTTCCGCCTACGCCACCGAATCCGGGATGATGTTGGATCGCAAGACCTGACGCTCCTTCCCGACATCTGGCCACTGTGGGGCGGGTCTTTGCGTCTGAGGGTACGGCTTTGAGATCTTCAGTCCCACCACCCCGGGTCGCCCCCCCCCGCATGATGCGCCAGCTCATCCGCAATCAGCGGAAGGAGTACACTCGCCGCTCTTCTGAGCAGGAGGGCGGTGGCAGTTCCTTGGCGGCTGCCCTACCTCAGAACTCACCCCCCCTTGACAGGGAAGACAGAAGGTGCTACAAACATAAGGCGATCTGAGCCCGACCGATGTCGGGGGTAGGATCGCCCCCAAAGCCCCCGCCTGCTGTGGGGGCTCTCTGCTTTCATGGATAGCGCACGATGCCTGGTGGCCCTCCCCGAAGCTTGTTCACGTCCGTTAGCACCACCGGGAGGAGGGTATCCCAGAGACCTTGGACATCAGCCGCATGAGGATGGACATACTGCGAACGATGCGCCGCATAGGCATTCCAGTCGGCCAGCTGCACGAAGTAGGAGTCGTGAGACGCCCGCTCATTCGGATCCTCTATGACCCTCTGTATCTCAAAACGCACCGTGCTTTTCCCCCAATGTGACTTCACAGCGTGATGACGGCGCATGTGGCGTATCCGCCTCTTGATGAAGAACCCGTGCCCCTCATCAGGGTAGATCGACGCCCACTCGCCCTCCTGCTCACAGAAACGGTTGATCCTCTGCAGAGCGAACGTCCAAGCTGCGTAGCGAGCGTCCCACCCCTTAGCTGCAGCAGGGCCTTTCTCGATGGCAACTGCAAAGGTCCGCAGGCTAAGCTGACCGGCCTGATAGCCCAGCAGAGAATCGAACATCCTGATCCGCTCAGGCCGAGCCAACTGGTTCTTGAGCTGGCGCAGGATCCCTCTGTTTCCCACCATGTCCGTGGCCTTGATCTCAGGGCGTGTCGGGATGCCATATGTGGCGCGCAGATCTCTCCGCAGATCGACCAGAAGGTTCAGATCCCCAAGCCAGTTGCTCTCATGTACCAGCACGCAGGCAAGAACGAAGAAGTGCGTCGGGCTATTGCCGAGACCACTATCACCGGATTCATCCAAATACGCAAGGTACATGCCAATAGTCTACGCCGACACAGTCCTCACCTGCAACACTCACTCCACAATGCGAGTGGAAGAGCTCAAGACGTCGGGGTCAGACCTTCGTTCTTAGGGTCTTGTGGGCCAGCGCTGGCAGGCTTGTGAGTCTGGGCGGCAAGCTCTGAACCTGAGGATCGGCGCGGACGCCCTCGCCGAAAGCCCGGACGTCTTCTTCTCTCGCACGATTCCTGCGTACCTGGGAATGCGTGAGGAGCCCTCTCACAGCGGCCTCATGTGTGCAACGCGCCGCGGGATTGACCTCGGAAGGGTTCGCGGCTAACGTTGGTCG
>DLNB01000037.1 GCA_002479455.1 Acetothermia bacterium UBA7521 | reverse complement strand
ATGCGCTGTCGCGGGGGGTGGGGAGCGGCTATCCTTGGCCACCGTGAGCGCAGCGCGCAAGCTCTGGTCGGGGAACATCGCCGTCGCCGAGGGGGCCCTCGCCGCGGGGGTGGACTTCTACGCCGGGTACCCGATCACCCCGTCGTCGGCGATCATGGAACACCTCGCCCGCGAACTCCCCAAGCGCGGGGGCACGTTCCTCCAGGCCGAGGATGAGATCGCCAGCGTGTTCATGCTCATCGGCGCGGCGTGGGCCGGCGGTCGGGTTCTCACCGCGACGAGCGGCCCCGGGTTCTCCCTGATGCAAGAGGGGATCGGGATCGCGATCATGACCGAGACCCCGCTTGTGGTAGTGGACGTGATGCGCCTCGGGCCGGGCACGGGTCAGGCATCGAAGGCGGGCCAGGGGGACCTGATGCAGGCCCGCTGGGGACGGCACGGGGACCAGCACCTCGTGGTGTACGCGCCCACTTCAGCGCAGGACTGCTTCGACCTCGCGGTGCGGGCGGTGAACACGGCGGAGAAACTGCGGGTCCCGGTGATCCTCCTCTCGGATGAACTCGTGGCCCATACGTGGGAAGGGGTAGCCGTGCCCGAAACGGTGGAACGGGTCGAGCGGTCGCGGTTCGATGGGGAGGGGCTTCCGTTCGCCTCGGATGATCCGCGCGTCGCCCCGCCGATGCCCGCGCTGGGAGAAGGACACGGTGTACTCATGACCGGCTCGACCCACGACGGCCGCGGGGTGCGGTTCACCTCGGACCCGGACGTCCACCGCGCGCTCGCGACGCGCCTCGTGGACAAGGTGCGGCTGAACGCGGACGAGCTCGCCGTGGTGGAGGAACACGGGACCGAGGACGCCGAGGTGGGCATCGTCGCCTACGGCGCGGCGGCGCGAGCGGCGCTCGCGGCCCGGGAGTTCCTCGCCCCGCAGGGGGTGCGGCTGGGCGTGGTCGTCCTGAAGACCCTGTGGCCGCTTCCCGAGGAGCCGATCCGCCGATTGGCCGACAAGGTACGGGCGATCATCGTCCCCGAGCTGTCGCTGGGGCAGCTCGTGCTTGACGTAGAGCGAAACGTGGCTGGTCGGTGTCCGGTTCACGGCCTGTCCAAGATCGGGGGCGGGCTCCCCCTCTTCCTGTCGGAGATCGCGGCCCGCGTGCGGGAGGTGGCGCGATGACCCATCCGCTGCATCGCTACCTGCGCGAGGAGATCCTGCCCGGCCCGTTCTGCCCAGGATGCGGGAACGGGCTGGTGTTGGGCGCGCTCGTCCGCGCGATCGCTCGCGCGGGGCACGAGGACCTGCGGGACTTCGCCTTCGTGAGCGGAATCGGCTGCGCGGCGTGGATCCCCAGTCCGCACCTCAGGGCGGACAGCCTCCACGTCGCCCACGGCCGGGCGATCCCCACCGCGATCGGGGTCAAGCTGCGAAGGCCCGAGCTGAACGTGGTCGTCGTTGGAGGGGACGGCGACATCGCCGGGATCGGGGGGAACCACCTCGTCCACGCCGCGCGGCGCAACGCGGATATCTTCGTCTTGATGGTCAACAACCTTGTCTACGGGATGACCGGGGGCCAGGTCGGCCCGGCCACGCCCCACGGTCTCCCCACCTCGACCACCCCGTACGGGAACCCGGAACAGCCGATGGACACCGCTGCTGTGGTCGCCGCCGCCGGGGCGAACTACGCCGCGCGGTGGACGGTCGCCCACCCGCGCCGGCTCGAGGAGGCGATCCACAAGGCGCTCGGGAAGACGGGGTTCCGGTTCGTGGAGGCCCTGTCCCAGTGCCCGGCCCGCGTCGGAGGGCGGTTGAAGATGGAGCCATCGGTGTTCCTGAACTGGCTCAAGGAGCGAAGTGTCCCGGTGGGCGAGGCGGGGGCGGACGACCTGGGCGAGCGGTTCTCGGTGGGCGAGTACGCGGATCGGGATCGGCCCGGGCTCGGAGGAACCCTGGCCGGGCTACGTCCGAAGGGGAGCGCGAGATGAACGGGGGCGAGAAGGGCCTGCTCATCTCCGGGGTCGGTGGGCAGGGGATCGTGTTCGCCGGTCGGCTCCTCGCCAGGGCGTGGTTCTCCCAGGGGCAGCACGTGGCGCTGCGCCACGCGTACGGGGCCGAGGTGATGGGGACCGCGGTTCACTCCGAGGTCGTGGTTTCCCCGGATCCCATCCCCTGCCCGTATCTGGAATTCGCCGACGTGGCCGTGGTTCTGCACCGCGCGGCTTTGGGAGAGGTCCTCCCCCGGCTCGCGCCCGGAGCGCTCCTGGTCGCAGATGAAGAGGTCAAGCTGGCTGGAGCCCCGGATGGCGTTCGGGTCGAGGTGCGGCCGTTCATCGCCGTGGCCGAGAAGGGCCAGGCGGGGGACGCGGGACGGGCGAGCCCCCTCGTGGCCCTCGGGTTCTTGGCGCGGCTGGGAGTCGTGGATCTCGACGCGCTGTGCGCTGTCATCGGGAAGGACCCAGCCTCTGAGGACAACCGCAGGCCGCTTCACCTCGGTCACTCCCTGGGCTAGCAGCCCGTGTGCGAACCCGCTACCCTGAACCAACACCTTAGGGAGAGTTGAGGGGGGAGCGATGAAGAGGTTCAAGGCGTACGAGCCCAAGCAAGGGTACCTGTTGCCACCATCGCCCAAGGACTGGCTGCCTGAAGGTCACCTGGCGCACTTCATCGATCAGGTGGTGGACGAGCTCGACCTGGGGGCGATCTACGCATCGTACACGGAAGATGGCGGTCAGCCCCCGTACCACCCCCGGATGATGGTCAAGGTGTGGCTGTACGCGTTTGCCCGGGGGATCCGCTCCTCCCGGAAGCTGGAACGGGCGCTGTGGGAGGACGTGGGGTTCCGGATGCTTTCGGGCAACCAGCAACCGGACCACTGGACGCTGTCGGAGTTCCGCCGCCGGCACCTCCAGGCCCTGGGGGATCTGTTCGTACAAACGGTCCACCTTGCGATGCGGGCGGGGCTGGTGAAGCTGGGGCAGGTGGCGATCGATGGGACGAAGATCAAAGCCCACGCCTCCAAGCACGCCGCGATGAGCTACGGGCGGATGGCCAAGGAAGAGGAGCGACTGCGCCAGGAGATCGGGCGGTACTTTCACGAGGCGGAGGCCACGGATCAGGAGGAAGACGAGCGTCGCGGGAGAGGCGGTTCCGAGGAGTTGCCCAACCACCTCCGGACGGCCCAGAGGAGGCTCCAGGCGATCCAAGAGGCCAAGCGATCCCTGGAGGAGGAAGCGCGAGAGCGTGCGCGGGCCGAGCAGGAGGAGCGTCGGTGCCGGGCGGAGGCCGAAGGCGAGGCGTACCGACCGCGCAAGGACCCGCAGGATGCTCAGCCCAAAGCGCGGGCGCAGCGGAACTTCACCGATCCCGAGTCACGGGTCATGCTGTCGAGCGACAAGGCGTTCATCCAGGGGTACAACGCCCAAGCGGCGGTGGACGCTGAGAGCCAGGTCATCGTGGGGTGCAAGCTGACGAACGAGGCGGGGGATGTGGGGCAGATGGCCCCCTGGTGGACGAGGTGGAGCGGGTGACCGGGAGACGTCCGGGGGAGGTGCTCGCGGACGCAGGGTACTGGAGCGAGAAGAACGTCCGGTTCTTGGCCCAGCGGGGGATCGAGGCATTGATCCCCCCGGACAAGGTGCGGCACCGGATGTGGCGGGAGGCGAACTCTTTCCCACCACGCCCCTCGCCGGAGGCGTCGCTGCGGGAGAAGACGGTGGAACCGGTGTTCGGGCAGATCAAGGAAGGCAGGGGGCTGCGGCAGTTCCTCCTGCGGGGGCTGGCGAAGGTGCGGGCGCTGTGGAGGCTGGACCGGTGCACAACCTGCTCAAGCTGTGGCGGGCCGGGGTCTCGTGGGAGCCACGATGGGCGACCGCGTAGCAGGGGGGGCGACCGCTGGCACCCGGCGCCGTCCGACGCGGACAGACGTCCTCGATCCACGTCGCAACTCAGGTCGAGAGTCGGTTAGTACCCACACGGACTGCTAGCTGAGCAGGATCCGGCAACATGCGGATGTTAGGCAGATGGGCCGGGCTCAACGGGGGTGGGCACGGCGGCGGCACCGAGCCCCCCCAGCGAGAACCTCCCCGGCGCGCGGGCTCAGGGACAGGCACCCGGCTCGGGAGATGGGGGCCGGACGGCCCAGGTCGTTCCCTCGGGGCCGTCGCGGAGCTCGACCCCCAGCTCGCCCAGCTTGTCCCTTACACCGTCGGCGAGGGCGAACTGCTTGGCCACCCGCAGGTCGGCGCGCAGCGCGATGAGGAGCCGGATCACGTCGTCGGCGAGGGTGCTCGTGGCCGGCCGGGGCGACTGGAACAGCCCCAGACTCCCCCCCAGCCGACGGACGAGCGACGCGGCGGCCTTGGCCCCCCCAAGGTCGCACGCCTGCCGGGAGCAGTGGCCGACGCGGACGATTTCCTGCAACGCGCCGAGCGCGCCAGGGGTGGTGAAGTCCTCCTCTAACACCACATGGAACCGCTTCTCCAGCGCATCGAGCTCTGGAATCGGCTCGCCCGCGGTCCTGTCGGGCAGGGCCTCGGCGGCCCACAGGAAGTCGTACACGCGATCCACGGTCCGCTTCGCCTCGGCGACGGCGTCGTCGGAGAAGTCGAGCGGCTTGCGCCAGTCGCGGGAGAGGTAGAAGTAGCGCACCGCCTCGCCCCCGTGCTTGGCGACGACGTCGCGGGTGTAGGCGAAGTTGCCGACGGACTTGCCCATCCGCTCGCCGCGCACGGTGAGGAGCCCGTTGTGGAGCCAGATCTTCACGAACGGCTTGCCGGTGGCGGCCTCGGCCTGGGCGAGCTCGTTCTCGTGGTGGGGGAAGATGAGGTCGCTCCCGCCGGCGTGGATGTCCACGGTCTCGCCGAGGAGGTCGCGGGACATCACCACGCACTCGGTGTGCCAGCCGGGCCGCCCGTCGCCCCACGGGGAGGGCCAGGACGGCTCGCTGGGCTTGCTCCTCTTCCACAACGCGAAGTCGCCGGGGTGGCGCTTCTTCTCGTCGACCTCGACGCGCGCGCCGGCTTCCTGGTCGTCGCGCACCCGGCCGGAGAGCTTGCCGTAGCCGGGGAAGCTCTCCACGGAGAAGTACACGTCGTCGTTCACGACGTAGGCGTGACCGGACGCGACGAGGTCCTGAACGAGCGCGACCATCTTCGAAACGTACGCCGTGGCCCGGGGGGAGTGGGTGGGGCGGGCCACGCCAAGCGAGGCGAGGTCGCGGAGGTACTCCTCGGTGTAGTGCGCAGCCACTTCGTCCGCGGTGCGCCCCTCCTCGCGGGCGCGGCGGATGATCTTGTCCTCGATGTCGGTGACGTTCTGGACGTAGATCACGGTGTACCCGCGGGATTCGAGGTACCGACGGAGGGCGTCGAACACGATCATCGGCCGGGCGTTGCCGATGTGGATGAGGTCGTAGACGGTGGGGCCACACACGTACATCCGCACCGTGTTGTCGTGGACGACCAGCTCCTCCAGCCTTCGGGTCAGCGTGTTGTGCAACCGCATCGGTCCAGCCCTCCTGTCGCTCGTGGCCACGTGGGCAATCCTACGCTGAGTGCGGCGCCCTCCCAAGGCCCACTGCCGGGCATAATGGGCGCGTGAACCTGCGTGCGGTGGGACAAGTGCTGCTGCTGTCGGCACTCCCGATCTCTGAGCTGCGCGGCGGCCTCCCGCTGGCCCTCAGCCTCGGCTTTCCCGTCCCCGCTGCGTACGCGCTGGCTGTGGCGGGAAACCTCCTCCCCGTGCCGTTCCTCTTCCTAGGGCTGCGGTGGATCCTCCCGATCGCGGTGGGGCTCCCCGGACCGCTCGGCCGATGGGCCAGCAACTACCTCCGCTGGCAAGAGCGGCGCAGCCAGGCGCGGTTCCAGCGGTGGGGCGCGTGGGTGATCTTCCTCTTCGTGGCGATTCCCCTCCCGATGACCGGCGCGTGGACGGGATGTCTCGCCGCGTTCCTGCTCAGGATCCCCGTCCGCCGGTCGCTCCCGCCGATCGTCTTCGGGGTGCTCGTGGCGGGAGGCATCGTTCTGCTCGCTTCCCTGGGTGTAATCGCTTTTCTGTAGCGGTCGGCCCTCACGTGGGAGGGATGGACAGCCGCGGGTATAGTGGGCCGTCATGACCGAGGGAACGCCGCCCCGTCTGGACATCGCCCAGCTCATCCGCCGCCATCCGGCGGAGGTCGCGGAGATGCTCGCCGCGCTCCACGAGGACGAGGCGGTCGAGCTCCTGCGACGGCTCTACCGACGCCGCGCGGCGGCGGAGCCGCTGGGGGAGATGGAGCCGGACGAGGCGGCGCGCCTGCTGGCCGAGCTCAACCGCGAGGACGCGGCGCACATCCTGTCTCACATGGAGCCGGACGATGCGGTGGACCTCCTCGCCGAGCTGCCCGCGGAGACGGTAGAGGACATCCTGTCCCGTCTCGAGGCCCGCGAGGCGACGGAGCTGGGACAGCTCCTCGCCTATCCCGCGGACAGCGCCGGCGGGCTCATGTCCACCGAGGTCGTCGCCCTCCCGGGGGACATGACGGCAGAGAAGGCCATCGAGCAGCTGCGGGCGATGGCCGAAGACGCGGAGACCGTCTACTACGCGTACGTGGTGAACGGCGGAGGGAAGCTCCTCGGGGTGCTCTCGCTGCGCGACCTCGTGCTCGCCCGGCCCGATACGCCGCTGCACCGGATCATGCGGTCGGATGCGGTCACCCTCCCCGTGACGCTGGACAAGGAAGAGGTGGCCCACACGTTCGACAAGTACAACTTCCTCGCCCTCCCGGTGGTCGACAGCGCGGGCCGGCTCCTGGGGATCGTCACGATCGACGACGTGATCGACGTGATCCGCGAGGAGGCGACCGAAGACGCGCTCAAGCTGGGCGGCATCCCCGCCGGTGAGGACCACCCCCTCGACCCGCCTCAGCTGTCGCTCAAGAAGCGGCTCCCCTGGCTGATGGGGCTCGTACTCCTCAACATGACCGTCGCCGCGGTGATCACCCGGTTCGAAGGGACGATCTCCGAGCTGGCGTTTGTGGCCGCGCTGATGCCGCTCATCGCCGACATGAGCGGGAACGCGGCAGCGCAGGCCCTGGCGGTGGCCATCCGCGGGATCGCGGTGGGCGCCGTGGGCTGGGCCAACCTGCCGTGGCTCGTGTGGAAGGAGCTTCGCGTCGGGGTGTTCGCCGGCCTCGCGTTGGGTCTGCAGATCGGACTCATCGCCACCCTGCTTTGGCAGAAGCCGTTCTTTGGACTCGTCGCCGGCGTGGCCCTCGCCGGGACGACGATCGGCGCGTGTCTGACGGGCGGGATACTCCCGTTCGTGTTCCGCCGCCTCGGGTTTGACCCGGCGATGATCTCCGGCCCCGTGGCAACCACGATCGGCGACCTGATCGGGATCGGGTTGTTCCTGAGCCTCGCGACCGCGTTTCTCCCGTACCTGGCATGAAGAACATCGCCTTCTTCACGGGGAGTCTCGTCGTGATCGGGCTCTCTCTCGCCGTCGTTCCCTATCCCGTGTCGTGGCGTTTGGGCGCGGGAGCGTTGCTCCTGCTCGCCTGGGGGTACGGCCTGTGGCGGGCGGGCCGAGGCGCGCTCCGGCCTCAGTCGCCGGTCCGCCTCCTGCCAGGTCACGCGCTCTTGCTCCTCGCGCTGGGACTGATCGGCGCCCAGGCCGGGTTCTGGGCATGGATTGCGGTCCCGCCTCTCACCGTCACCCTCGACTTCGCCCCGAAACGGTCGCTTGCCGTCGCCGTGTACGCTATACTCTGGTTCGATCTTTTCGCCCTGCTGCACCACGTGGTGGCGCTGGGCCGGGACCTGACCGGGCTGGCGCTCGCGTTGTGGAGCGTGGCGATCGCGCTCGTCGCCGTTCTGTACGTGGCCGCCGGCGCGCGTAGACTCTGGAAGAGAAAGGAGTGGTGCCAAGATGGATGATCCCCAGACGACCCAGTCCATGATCACCCTCGTGGTGATGCTCGTGGCGTTCGCCGCCATCTTCTATTTCCTCCTCATCCGGCCCCAGCGTCGTCGCCAGAAGGAACACCGCGACCTCCTCGGCTCGCTCAAGCGCGGGGACCGGGTGGTCACCGCCGGTGGAATCTTCGGCACGATCGAGGATATGAGCGAGGATTCGATCACGATCACGGTGGAGGAAGGGAAGCTGCGCTTGTCTAAGGGCAGCATCGTAGACAAGGTGCGAAAGTAGGTGCGACGATGAGACGTTCGGATTGGATTCGGTTCGGCGTTGTGGTAGCGGCTCTGCTCGCTTCAATCGGTCTCCTGTACCCGTTTTTGCCCTTCCAGGAGGTGATCAAGCTCGGCCTCGACCTCCAAGGAGGGGTGCGGCTGGTTCTCGAAGCGCAGGTGCTGGACCCGGAGACAGGCGAGATGATCCCCCTGGGGGACTCCCAGATGGACGCCGCCAGGCAGCAGGACGCGGTGAACCAGCTGGTGACGATCTTCTCGGAGCGGGTAGACCAGTACGGGATGGTCAACGCCGAGATCCGGCCGATTGGGCGAGATCGGGTCGAGGTGAAGATCCCCAAGGTTCAGAACCCCGAAGAGGCGCAGAAACTCCTCGGGAGTACGGCCCTGCTCGAGTTCCGCAAGGTCATCGATGCCGCCCCAAGCTGGTTCGACCTCGAGGCGCGGCGGACCCTGATCCAGGAGATCCTGCCCAACCCCGACAAGACGGAGTGGTACCTCGTCGAGGCGGAGCCCCTTCTCACCGGCGACGTGCTCGACAACGCCGCGGTGCGCACGTCCACCGACCCACGCTCCCCGGGGTTCTTCATCGCCCTCACCTTCAACCGGGGTGGTGCGGAGCTGTTCGTGAGTGCCCTCGCTCGGCTCCAGGTGAACGACCGCTTGGCCGTGATCCTCGACAACACGGTCTACTCGGCCCCCCAGGTGTCGGCTTCGATCAAGCAGGCCGCGCAGCAGGGCTGGAGAGCGGTGCAGGATTCCACGACGATCACCGGAAGGTTCAGCCTCGACGAGGCGCGGCTCCTCGCCGTGGTCCTGCGGTCCGGCGCGCTGCCCACCCAGGTCGACATCATCGAGCAGCAGACGGTCGGTCCCACCCTGGGAGCGGAATACGTGCGGCGGGGAATGACCGCCCTTGTCGTGAGCTTCGTTCTCGTCTTGATCTACATGCTCATCTACTACCGCTGGCTGGGGCTCGTTGCGGACACCGCGCTGGTGATGACGATGCTCCTCGTGTTCGCCGCGTTGCGGGCGTTCGGAGCGACCCTCACCCTGCCCGGAATCGCGGGTATCGTGCTCACCATCGGGATGGCGGTCGACGCGAACGTGGTCATCTTCGAGCGAATCAAGGAGGAGCGACGGACGGGGAAGGCGCCGACGGCCTGCGTCACGGCTGGATTCTCGAAGTCGCTGTCCGCTGTGCTCGACGCAAACATCACCACGCTCATCGTGGCGTTCATCCTGTTCCTCCTCGGCTCCGGGCCGGTTGAGGGGTTCGGGATCACCCTCGGACTGGGGATCGTGTCCTCGGTGTTCTCAGCGCTGATCCTGTCCCGTCTTCTGCTCGAGGCCACTCGACTCGGCGCGTTCATCCCTGTTCGAGCTGCGCCAGACCGAACGTGAAATGGTAGAGGGCCGCCTCCGCTGAAAGCTGCCCGGTTTTGATCTGAAGGTCGAGGTTCTGCAGAGAGGCGAGGCGACCGATCAGCCTCGCCTCTCCCCATACGCGAGCCTGGGCCAGCCGTTTCCGCACAAGCCACGCGGGTCCTGAGGGATCGCGTCCGCCGTTCTGGGCGGCGAGGGCGGCGAGGAGCGATCGCACGTGGCCCACAAGGGTGAAGAAGAGAGCCGAGGGACTCCACCCCGCGTCCAGGAGCATCCGCAGCTCGGACAGCGCCGGGGGGAGATTCTTCGACCCCACGGCATCAAGGTACGCGTACGGCGCTCCACCCGAAGAGTACAGGATCTCGGACAAGAGGTCAGGCGGGAGGCGCTCACCTTTCCACACGGTGAGCTTCCCCACCTCCTGCGCAAGGCGTAGCGTGTCCCCCCCTGCCGCTTCCACGAGGCAGTCCACTAGGGACGCGGACCGAGGTAGTTCGGCTTCGGCAAGAAGCTCAGAAGCGAGCGCACGCAACGCCCGCCCGATCGGCGTGGGCAGCGCGAGCGCTTCGTCCGCCATCTGCACCACAGGCCCCTTCAAGGCCTCGCCGAGAACGAACAGGGCGAGGTCCGTGGGCAAGCCCTTCGCCAGGGTTCGCGCCAGCCGTTCCTCCTCCACCAGCTTGTCGGCGCGGCGAACGACGATCGCTCGTCGTTCGCCAAAGAGGTCCACGCTCCCAAGCTCTCCCAGCAGACGCGCAAAACACGGCTCGTCCCCAAACAGGACAACCCGCCGCACTGCACCCATGCCGGCGAGAGCACGAGAAAGGACCCGCTCCACAAGAAGGGGGTCCCCCCAGTAGGCGCCAAACCGGACCGCACCCATCGCCTCACCTTACCCGTGGACCGCGGCGGGCACCAGTGTTGATGCCGCTGGCGGAGGCGGCTACCATCCCCCCGCGCCGAGGTGGCGGAATTGGCAGACGCGCTGTCTTGAGGGGGCAGTGGGCTTCGGCCTGTGTGGGTTCAAATCCCACCCTCGGCACCACAACCGGTGAAACCGCGCATCGTCGTGGACGTTATGGGAGCTGATCGGCCCCCCGCCGAGCTTGCGGCGGGGGCGATCCGCGCCGCGGAGAAACTCCCGATCCAACTCATCCTCGTTGGACACCGCTCCGATCTGCCCGCCCGCCTCCCTGACAGTGTGGGCGTCCTGGATTGTGCACGACCGGCAGGCTATGGAGATTCGGCGACACGCGCCGCGCGACGCAGCGACACCTCGATCGGGCGCGGGCTGGACGCTGTGGGTCGAGGAGAGGCGGACGCGTTCCTCTCCCCCGGCAGCACGGGCGCCGTGGTCAGTGCGGCCATCCTCCGACTGGGGCGACTCTCCGGCGTGCTCCGCCCTGGTTTGTGCGCCTCGTTGCCCACGCTTAATGGTGAAGTGCTCCTCATCGACGCCGGAGCGACCGCAGATCCCAAGCCAGCGCATCTCGCCCAGTTTGCGGACCTCGGCGTGGCCTATGCTCGGGAGGTGCTGGGTATTCCCTCTCCCACTGTCGGCCTTCTCAACATCGGCGCCGAGCAGGGAAAGGGAGATCGGGTCACCCGCGAAGCGCACGCCCTTCTCTCCCGCCGGGATGGGTTCGCTGGAAACGTCGAACCACACACGATCCTTGCCACGCGACCGGTGGACGTCGTCGTCTCGGGCGGGTTCGCCGGAAACCTGTTCATCAAGGCCGTCGAGGGCGGAGCAGAAGCTGTTTTGGGATCGCTGAACGGCGCCCTGAGAAGCTCGCTCCGTGCCCGCCTCGGCGCGTGGCTGGCCCGCGGCGCGTTGCGAGCTGTCGCCCGGCAGCTTCGCTACGAAGAGCACAACGCCGCACCCCTCCTCGGGGTCACCGGTCTGGTCACCGTCGCCCACGGACGATCGGACGCGCGGGCGATGGAGGGCGGTCTTCGACGAACCTACCAGGCCTGCAAGGCGCAGATCGTAACGAAGCTCGCTGGGCGCTTTTCCCCTCTGTCAGCCGAACCCGAACTTGCCAACCCCGGCGCTCTCCGGGTACGCTCCGCCGCCCCAACTGAGGCACCCTGATGCGCCCCCGTCGGAACGTGGGTGTTGCGCATTGTAGGAAGGCCTTATATAACTGGCGCACGCGTGCCGGAGGCGCTGGGTGACCCTCAACAGGGTGGGCCAACCGAGGAGGTGTGGGAGATATGAGTGAGATTGCCGATCGGGTAAGGGAGATCATCGCCGAACAGCTGATGGTGGATCTCGACGAGATCACCGACGAGGCATCGTTTGTCAACGACCTCGGCGCGGACTCCCTGGATACGGTCGAACTGATCATGGAGTTCGAAGACGAGTTCGGCATTGAGATCCCGGATGAGTCTGCAGAGAGGATCGCCACCGTTGGCGAGGCGATCGCCTACATCGAGAGCCGCGTTCACGAGAAGGAAGGAGCCAGTGGCGAGACGTAAGGGACTCCTCTTCGAAAGGGATCGATGAAATCGGCGTACATCGCGGAGTTGAGCCGGCACGTGGGGAGCGAGGTGCTCCTTCAAGGTTGGCTCTACAACAAGCGCTCCTCGGGGAAGGTGCGGTTCGTCCTTGTGCGCGACGGGACGGGGCTTGTCCAGGGGGTTGTGACCTCTGACGCAGACCCCACCGTGTTCGCACTCGCTGATTCCCTGCCTCAAGAGACCTCGCTCCGAATGCGGGGAACCGTGCGCGCCGAACCACGCGCGCCGGGAGGGGTTGAGGTCTCCGTCACCCACATCGAACCGATCCACGTCCCGGCAACCCCATTCCCGATCGGACTCAAGGAACACGGGACGGGGTTCCTGATGGACCATCGCCACCTCTGGATCCGCATGCGCCGCCAAGCCCCGATCCTCCGCATCCGCGACGGGGTGCTGTGGGCGATCCGCTCCTTCTTCCGCGAGCGCGGGTTCGTCGCCACTGAGTCGCCGGTCCTCGTCGGCACATCGGTCGAGGGGACGACCACTCTCTTCCCCCTCGACTACTTTGGCGCGCCCGCCTATCTCTCCCAATCAGGGCAGCTCTACCTCGAAGCAACGTGCGCTGCCCTGGGGAAGGTGTACTGGATCGGTCCCGTGTTCCGGGCCGAGAAGTCGAAGACCCGTCGGCACCTCATCGAGTTCTGGATGGCTGAAGCGGAGCAGGCGTTTCTCAATCACGACGGGAACCTCGCCCTCCAGGAAGCGCTGGTGCGGCATGTGGTCGAGGTCACAGCAGCGGAACACTCCCGTGACCTCGCGGAACTGGAGCGCGACCCGGCGGTCTTGCTCCGCGCAGTGGGCGAACCGTTCTCCCGGGTCACGTACCACGAGGCTGTCTCTCTGGTCCAGGCCGCCGGTGTGGAGATGGAGGCGGGGGATGACTTCGGAGCCCCGGCAGAGGACGCCTTGTCTCAACACTTCGGACGCCCTGTGTTCGTGGAACGGTTCCCGGCGGCGATCAAGCCGTTCTACATGAAGCGCGATCCCGAACAGCCTGATCTCGCCCTGTGCGCAGACCTCATCGCCCCCGAGGGGTACGGAGAGATCATTGGCGGCTCCCAGCGCGTGGACGCCGAACAGGAGCTTCTCCACCAGCTCGACGAAGCCGGGTTGTCCGGGGAGCCCTACAGATGGTACCTCGACCTCCGGCGATGGGGGGCTGTTCCCCACTCCGGGTTCGGCCTCGGCGTGGAGCGGACGATCCAGTGGATCGCCGGAATACCCCACATCCGCGAGACAATCCCGTTTCCGAGAACCCTCGATCGCCTATACCCTTGAGGGTGGGGGGGGTTCGGGTTACAC
>DLNB01000019.1:1559-3919 GCA_002479455.1 Acetothermia bacterium UBA7521 | reverse complement strand
GGGGTTCTCCGGCGGCGGGATGGGCGGGGGGGGGCGGCCGCGCCTGGTGACGCAATGAACGCGACTTCGTGGCTCATCTTCGTTCTTCTCGCCGCAGTGACGCTGACCGTACTCTGGCAGCGGTGGAACCAACGCCTGGCCAGAGGGCTGGCCCGCGTGGACGCGGCGTGGCAGGATCTAGAGAAGGGCCTTGCTGAACGGATCGCGGCCCTCGAGGAGATGCACACGGCACTGGAACGGGCGGGGTACGTCCCAGAGGGTCGTCCCCGCCTACGCCAGGTCGTGACTGCGCTGAAGGAAGCCCGCGGTCCACGGGCCCAGGCTGAGGCCGACCTGGCCGTAGAGAGCGTGCTGCACGACATCTACCGCGGTCTTCCCCGGGAGCGGCTCGAGTCCATCCGCGCCGCGCAGAACCGGCTGGCCCAAGCGGATGAGGAGCGGGACATCGCTCGGACGCAATACAACGATCTCTCGTTGAGTCTGGCGCTCCTCGTGCGCCGCTTTCCGTACCGATCGATCGCCCGCCACCGTCGCATCGTTCCTCCCGAGCCGTTTCTCCTTCCCGGTGAGGAAACGGACTACGTGCGGCGCCATCTCGGCCATCCCTGATCACCATTGACGGTCACCGCCTGGCGAGTATAGTCAAGGTGATTTCGCAATCTTCTGGAGGTGGCAGGGATGAAAGTCGTTGGTGTGGCTTTTCTGATGGCGGTTCTGTTGGCGGGCTGTTTGGCCATGGGTCAGCCCAGGTACATCGTTCTGTCCGACATCACGTGGGCTCCGTTCGAGTGGGTATCCGAAAAGGGCGCCTACCTCGGCTTTGATCTCGACGTGATGCGCGCGATCGCGCTCCTGGAAGGCTTCGAGATCGAGATCCGAGATACACCGTTTGATTCGATCATCCCCGCCGTGATCGCCAACAAGGGCGACGTCGGCGCATCCGGGTTCACGATCAACGACGAGCGGGCCCAGGTGATCAGTTTCTCCGAACCGTACTGGACCTCCGATCAAGCCGTCGTCGTCCGCACCGGATCGGGTCTGGACATGGACAAGGCGCTCGCCAAGGGTCGCAAGGCCGGTGCACAGCGGGGCACCACCGGTGCCGGCTGGGTGGAGGAGAACCTCCCCGATGTCGTTCTGGTGCTCTACGAGACCTACCCGGAGGCGGTCCTCGATCTCCTCGCGGGCCGTCTGGATGCCGTGGTGCAGGACGTGGACCCCTCCAAGCAGGCGGTGGGGCAGTACCCGGGGAGACTGGAGATCGCCGGGATCATCGAGACGGGTGAGCAGTTTGGGTTCCTCGTCGCGAAGGGCGACCCCAAAGAGATCCTCCCCAAGATCAGCTCTGGAATCGCCAAGCTCCAAGCGTCGGGAGCGTGGGATCACCTCATCGCTGCCTACTTCGGGCCCAGCCTAGATGCGATCGAGGCGGCCTGGGAGGCGTCTATTGACATCCTTCTTGTAGAGAAGGATGTCGTGAAGTTCGCCCAGACGCTCGCCGCGTTGGCAACGAAGTGAAATCGACCCGGGGAGGGGTCCATGGGCCCCTCCCCTCTTCCTCGCAGCCCAGACGGTGACGCTCGAAACCTGGTCCCAACTCTGGGGTAAGCTCCCCGTCCTCCTGCAGGGTTTGCTCGTGAACCTCGAACTCCTTGCCGGACTGCTCAGCCTCGGGATCGTGGTGGGTGTGGTCGTGGCCCTTGTCGAGGTGTACGCCCCGCGCCCCCTGAGGGCGGTGGCCCTCGCCTACGAGTGGTTCTTCCGCGGGGTCCCCGAACTTGTGCTGCTGTTCCTGTTCTACTTCGGACCGTCTCAGTTTGGAGCGGAGATCTCGGCGTTCTTCGCTGCCGTGCTCGCGCTCGGGTTTCGCTCGTCCGCCTACCAGTCCCAGATCTTCCGCGGAGCGATCCAGGCGATCTCCCCTGGCCAATCCCTCGCCGCGCGCAGCCTGGGGATGAGCCGCCTCGCGGTCATCCGTCACGTCATCCTCCCCCAAGCGCTGCGGCTCTCGCTGGCCGGGTGGTCGAACGAGTTCTCGTCCGTGCTCAAGGATACAACCCTCGCGTACGGGATTGGCGTGGTTGAGGTGATGCGCCAGGCCCGCTACCTCACCGCCCGTAACTTCCCCCTTGCCCTACCCGCGTTCCTGACGGTGGCGCTGATGTTCCTCGTCCTCACCTACGCCGGGAACTGGGGGATCGGCCTCCTTGAACGCCGGTTACGCGTTCCAGGACTAGAAGCAAGGAGCTAGGATGCCACTGCTACGCGTGGAAGATCTGCACAAACGGTACGGCGCGGAGGGCGTGCTCCGTGGGGTCTCGCTCACGGTGGAGAAGGGGGAGACGGTGGTCCTCATCGGC
>DLNB01000019.1:1082-1426 GCA_002479455.1 Acetothermia bacterium UBA7521 | reverse complement strand
AAATCCACGCTGCTGCGCTGCATCAACCGCCTCACCGAGCCCGATCGGGGGCATGTGTGGCTGGGGGACGTGGAGGTCACAGCGCGGCCCACCGACCTCAACAGGGTACGAGCTCAGATCGGGTTTGTCTTCCAGGACTTCAACCTGTTCACCCACCTCACCGCGCTGGACAACGTGCGACTCGGCCTCCTCCGCGTGAGGGGGCTGAGCAAAGTCGAAGCCACGAAGCGGGCGCAAGCGGAGCTCGCGCGGGTCGGACTCGCCGACAAAGCGCGGGCCTACCCCGCCGAGCTCTCAGGAGGGCAGCAACAGCGGGTCTCGATCGCCCGCGCGCTGGCCATGGA
>DLNB01000019.1:0-885 GCA_002479455.1 Acetothermia bacterium UBA7521 | reverse complement strand
ATGACGATGATCGTCGTCACCCATGAGATGGGGTTCGCCCGCAGCGTGGCCGACGAAATTGTGTTCATGGAGCACGGGGTCGTCGTAGAGCAGGGGCCGCCGGAACAGATGTTCCGCTCTCCTCAGGTCCCGAGGACCGGCGAGTTCCTGCGCAAGATCAGCGAGTTGTACGGAGAAGCGGGATGAACCTCGCCTTCGACTGGGCGTGGATCCCCCGACTGGGCGAAGGCCTCGTCCTCACCGCTCAGCTCACCGCCACGTGCATGGCCCTCGGGGCGGTCCTCGGGGTCGTGCTCGCCCTTCTCCGCGTGTACGCGCGGGGGTGGCTGTCCCCTCTGTATGCGCTGGCCAGCGTGTACGTCCACCTGTTCCGCGGGACTCCGCTTCTGGTGCAGTTGATGATCATCCACTTCGGTCTCCCCAACATGGGGATCGTCTTCACCCCGTTCCTGTCAGGGTTGGTGGCGATGAGCCTCAACACCGCCGCCTACCAAGCGGAGTACTTCCGAGGGGCAATCCAATCCGTGAAAGCAGGGCAGATGATGGCCGCACGGTCGCTCGGGCTCACCCGCCTCCAAGCGATCCGCCTCGTCATCCTCCCCCAGGCGCTCCGGCTCGTGATCCCGCCGTGGTCGAACGAGCTCATCTACATGCTGAAGTACTCGTCCATCGTGTATATGGTGGGGGCGATGGACCTGATGGGGGTCGGGCGCACGATCGCCGCGAAGAACTTCCGGTTCCTCGAGCTGTTCCTCGTCGTCGCCCTCATCTACCTCGCAGTGGTGCTCCTCCTCACCCTCTCTCTGCGCTGGGTTGAGAAGCGGCTCCGGATCCCCGGACTCGGAACATCCGGCCGCGGCACCTAGTACTACTCCGTTAGGTTAG
>DLNB01000030.1 GCA_002479455.1 Acetothermia bacterium UBA7521 | reverse complement strand
ATCATCCCCCGCTCACCCCCGCAGGAACTTGCGGAACCACCCCAGCATTTTCCCCAGCATCCCCTTGGAGGATCCCCGCGAGCGCTTGGACGGCACGAAGTCCCGGGTTTCCACCGCATACTTGAGGAGCCCGATCCCGGTGGCGTAGATCGGGGACTCCACGATGTCGCGCAAACCGTGGATCCCCTGCGGCAGGCTCCCCACGCGGGAAGGCAGTCCGTAGCGTCGCTCGATGTACTCGGACATCCCGTTGAGCTGGGACGTCCCGCCCGTGATGACCACCCCCGCCGGGATCAGGTCGCGGTACCCCGCGTCCTCTACCTCCTGGATCGCCAGATCGAGGATCTCCTCCACCCGAGGCTCAATAACCTTGGCCAGTTTCTTCCGCGACACCTGTTTCGTGCTCTCCCCGCCGATCGTTGCCACATCGATCTTCTCGTCGTCGCCCACCGAGTCCACAAGGCAAGTTCCGTACTGCTTCTTGATCCGCTCCGCTTCCTCGATTGGAGTCTGCAGTCCGACGGTGATGTCGTTCGTGATGTGCTCCCCGGCAATGGGGATCGTCTTCGAGAACCAGATGTCGCCGCCGCGGAACACGGAGATGTCGGTCGTTCCCCCGCCCGAGTCGAGGAGCACCACCCCCAACTCCTTCTCCGCAGAGGAGAGGACGGCCATCGCCGAGGCCAGCGGCTCGAGCACGATCTGGGAGATGCCAATACCTACGGCCTCCACGCACCGCACGAGGTTGTGGACCGCGGTCACCGACCCGAGCACGATGTGCACGTCCACCTCGAGGCGGGTGCCAGTCATACCCACCGGATCGGTGATCCCCTCCTGACCGTCCACGATGTACTGCCGCGGGATGACGTGAATGAGTTCGACGTCCGGAGAGAGGGGCATCGTCCGCGCTGCTTCCACCACCCGCCGCACGTCCTCCGCGGTAATGATCCGATCGGGCCGGGTGATGGACACGGTCGCCGAGTTGTTGAGAGAACGGATGTGCTTGCCCGCAATGCCGACGTAGGCGTTCTGGATACGCACATCGGCCATGTTCTCCGCTTCCTCCACCGCTTTGCGGATGGACTGGATGGTGCGCCCGATGTCGACCACAACACCCTTCTCCAACCCCCGTGAGGGAGATGTCCCCAGACCGATGACCTCGATGTACTCGTCGACCACGTTGGCCACCAGACAGGCCACCTTGGTCGTCCCGACATCCAACCCCACCATCAGCCGCTCCCGCCTCATCGAACCACCACCCTCATCGTTTGCGCTTCAGGATCACCTCGTCGCCAACGCGAAAATCTACCACGGCGCACTCGGCAAGCCTCCATCGCTCCCATAGATCCTCCAGGATAGCAAGATGGTCCCTCAGTTGGCCAATCTCCCCCAACAGAAGGGTGGGGGACCTGTCACCACTGGCGATGACATGGGTGGGATCGGTTATATCAAACGTCGTGAACTTCTCCCGCACCCCGGGGCTCAGGCGAGCCACAACGCGAGCAGCGTACACGGCTTCGGAAGCTACCCGCTCGCCTGCTCGGGCAGCCCCCACCACGACAGGTGCTGTCGCTGGCTCGAGGATGAACCCCTCGGCATCCACCCACACCGCCGCTCCGCCTCGCAGCCCTACCTGCACCGCCGGTTCCCTCTCTTTGATCTCCACTTCCACCCGCTTCCAGAACGGGCGAACCCGAATCTTCATCTCTAAAACCCGGGGGTCGTTCCGAATCCCATCGGCGATTTCCCCCGTTTGTAATCGAAGTACATTAGCACCGAGCAGAATCCCTGTCAACTGTTCGGCCACGACGTAACGCGTCGGGGAGACCCACACCTCCTCCACGCGCCACCATCCGCCCCAGCGAAGCGCCGCGTAAACAACGATGAGAAGAGAACAACACGCGCACCCGAGGCGTATCGCCCGGATCACTCCCCCACGACCTCAAGCTCCAGGTTGAGCCATACCCCGAACCGGCTGACCACGCAATGCTGAACCTGATCGACCAACTCCAGGACATCCACGGCGCGCGCCCGACCGAGGTTGCAGATGAAGTTGGCATGTCGCTCTGAGACCACGGCATCGCCAATGCGTGCGCCCTTGAGTCCGCACTGGTCAATCAGCCAGCCTGCAGATCGCCCGTCCGCGGGATTCCGGAACACGCACCCCGCGGACGGAACACCCAGGGGCTGGCTCCGAGCCCGCTCGACCAGAAGGGGAGCCAGATCTTTCCCCAGTTGCGGTCGCAGGCCGACCGCGAGCACCGGCAGACGCAGCCGGCGAAATACCGAGTCCCGATAGGTGAAGCCACACTCCTCAGGGGAGAAGGTGTGAACGCGCCCTGTGGGCAGGAGGGCTTGCACCCAAGCCACCTGTTCAGCGATCGCTCCGTGCTTCGTTCCCGCGTTCATCGCTACGGCGCCACCCACCGTTCCTGGGATCCCAGCAAGCTTCCACGCTCCCCAACGCGCCACCCGCGCCAAGGACACACCCGCTCCGACCGACAACACCCCCTCGTCCTCGTGCCAGGCGCCTAATCCCGTGGTGGATACGACGAGGCCGGGGAACCCACGATCCGGGACAAGGAGTTTGGATCCCCCGCCCACCATGCGCCACGGGAATCCGTGGGTCCGGGCTCGGACCACGGCCTCGGCCAACGCGCTCTCCGTGGTCGGCCGGTACAGGGCGAAGGCCCTCCCACCAATCCGAAACGTGGTATGGGGAGCGAGCGGTTCCTGCACCCGTAGTTCGCCCGGAAGACCTCTCAGGATCCGTAGGAGAGCCCGTGCGCCATCTCCCGCGCCAGCTTCCATATATCCCCCGCGCCGAAACACGCCACCACGTCCCCAGGCTGGATCGTTTCCGCCGCTGCTTCCATCGCTGCGCCTAAGCTGTCCCGGTACACAGCGTTCCCCCCGGCACCGGAGACCGCCTCCGCCACCTCCCGTCCACTGACCCCAGGAATCGGCCGTTCGAATGCCGGATAGACCCGCGATACCACAACCTGATCGGCGCGAGATAGCACTGACCCAAACGCACCCGCTAGCGTCTTGGTTCGGGAATAGCGGTGCGGCTGGAAGATCGCCACGATCCGTCGATCCGGCCACCCCAACTGCAGCGCGGCGAGGCCAGCCGCGACCTCAGTCGGATGGTGAGCGTAGTCGTCCACCACGAGGTACCCGTTCTCCTCGAGGACCTCGAGCCGTCGACGAGGTCGCGCAGCCGTGGGAAGCGCTGGCAGGAGATCGTGCACCGGGATGCCGATGAGGACCCCAGCGGCGATCGCGCCCAGTGCATTGCGCACGTTGTGCGGGCCAGGCCCGGGGACTTCGACCTCTCCCGCCCGCTTCCCATGCAGAAGAACCTCGAAGCTCGACTTCTCCCGTCGGTACTCCGTCCCCACAGCGCGCAAGTCGGCCCTGGGGGAGAACCCGTAGGTCAGGGGAATACGCCGTGAACGCGCCGCATCGAGGGCGACCGGATCGTCGGCACACACGGCCAGCCGGTTCGCACGACCAACAACCCGGCTGAACGCCCGCCGCAACCCGTTGAACCCACCGTAGGTTCCGATGTGGTCCGTGTCTACTGAGGTGAGAACAGCCACATGGGGAGAGAGACCGACAAACCGACCGTCGGACTCATCCACTTCGGCCACAAACGTCTTGCCCTTCCCAAGGCTCGCCGACGGGGAGCCCGGTACCTCCCCTCCCACGTAGTACCCGCCCTCCCCCGTGACCGTGGTGACGAGGTGAGCAGCCCAACTGGCGGTGGTTGTCTTGCCGTGAGTTCCAACCACGGCCACCAGTTCACGTCCGCGGATGACCTCTCCCAACGCTGGGAGACGCGGCCACCGGGGGATGTCGTGTGCCGCCCGGATCTCCGGGTTCAGAAACGAGACGGCGGACGAGTAGACAATGGCATTCACGCGCTGCGGTACGTTCTCCGCCCGGTGCCCCACGTGTACGTCGGCCCACGCCCGCAAGCCTGCGGTGCGTAAGGAGTCCCGGATATCCGATCCAGAAACGGTCACTCCGCCTTCCCGCAAAAGCTGCGCCAAGGCGGACATCCCGTCCCCCCCAATCCCCACGAGGTGAACTCGCCCTGTGAATCCGCTCATGTTCGTTTGTCCTCCACGAGTGCGAGAAGTGCCTCTGCTACCCTTCGGCCGGCATCCGGCCGGGCCAGGGCCCGGGCCGCCGAGGCCATGTCGCGAAGTTTCAGGTCATCGGCCCACAGCTCCGTCACGAGTTTCCCCAACCCGCGAAGAGCAACTTCTTCCGTCAGCACAAGACACCCCCCGCTGCGGGCCATCACCCGTGCGTTGTCGTGCTGGTGCCTGTTCGCCGCTCCGTTCCACGGGACGAACACCGTGGGCCGCCCGGCCGCTGCCACCTCGGCCACGGTTGTCGCTCCCGCCCGCGCCACAACGAGCCGGGCCTCGGCCAGGGCGTCGGCAAACGGCTCGACGTACCTCACGACCTCGGCCGTCACCCCGGCTCTTGCAAGGGATTCCGCTACGTCCTCCACTGGAGACGCGTTTCCCACAACAACTCGCATCCGAAGTCGCGGGGCTCGTGCCAACTCGGGAGCGGCGCGGAGCATGGCCTCGATCAAGCACCGCGAACCCTGGGACCCCCCCACGACCAGCAACTCGCCCCCGAGTTGGGGGGAAACGCTGTTCACCTCGTTACGCACGGGATTCCCCGTGACCTCGGTCCGCGCCCGCGGGGGGACGCCATGGGTCTCCGGGTACGAGAGAAGCACGCGATCCGCGATTCGAGCCAGAAGCCGGTTGCTGAGCCCCATCCGTGCATTCTGCTCATGAATCACCGTCGGAATATGGAGAAACCATGCCGCCACCAAGGGAGAAAACGCGGCGTGTCCGCCGGTTCCGAACACGACGTCCGGTTCGAATCGGCGTACGATGGCGATCGCGCGCAGAAGCCCTCCCATTGTTCGTAGAAGAGAACCCGGCCAAGTCCACGGTCGACGGCGGTCGATCCCATGAGAGGAAAGGGGATAGAACTCCATCCAGGAAAGCCGATGGACAACCCTCTCCTCGAGACGATTGGAATCACCGACCCAACCGATCCGAGAGAGTAGGCCGCGGTTCTGGAGTTCCTCGACCACGGCCAGTGCCGGGTAGATATGGCCGCCCGTGCCGCCCGCTGCCACGAGAACCTTCATCCTCGCACCCCGGGGATGAGAACCCCCACCGTGGCCCTCCGGCTCGCGCGGGCCACGCCGAGGATGAGCCCGCCGAGCATCAGGCTCACCATGAGCGACGATCCACCGTAGCTCAAGAAGGGCAGGGTCAACCCGGTCACGGGCACGACCCCCACCGCCACCGCAAGGTTGAGAAGGGCCTGGAACCCCAGGAGGAACGAAGCCCCCCACGCATAGAGTGTCCCCAGTTTGTCCGGAGCTTGGCGGGCAGCACGAAACCCCAACACCACGAGAAACCCCAAGAGAGCAATCACGCACAGCGAGCCGATGAGCCCCGTTTCCTCGGCCACTACGGAGAACAGGAAATCGTTGTGCGCCGCAGGGAGGTAGAACAGCTTCGCCCGCGACGCGCCGAGCCCCCGACCGAACATCCCTCCCGATCCCACGGCAAGCAACGACTGAAACGTCTGGTACCCGTAGGTATCCCGGTACGGTTCTGGGTTGAGAAACGCGGCGAACCGCTCCAATCTGTACCGCGCAAAGAACAGCACCACGCCAGCCACCGGAAGCGTTCCGAGCAGGGTGGCAAGAAGGTGGCGCACGGGAACCCCCCCCACCCACAAGAGGAACGCGACCGTGACCGTGTACACGAGGAGCATCCCCGAATCCGGCTGCAGAAGGAGCACGAGCCCGAACATCCCCAGCACGAGCACATACGGGAGAACCGCTTCCCGGTACCGCGCGAGCCGACCTCCGCGGCGGACGAGGGATCCCGCCACGTACAGCACGAGGGCAACCTTGCCGATCTCGGACGGCTGGAACGGGAACGGGCCGAGCCTCAACCAGCGCGACCCTTCCGCAAGCGGCGGAACCAGGGTGAGGAGGAGGAGCACGAACGCCCCTCCCAGCAACAGGTCATCGATCTTCGCCCACACGTGGTAGTCCACCCGCCACAGGACGACAAGGGCAGCCAACCCGAGGACTCCCCCGATGATCTGCCGCTTGAGCAGCGACCAAGCATCGCCGGTCAGGCGCAGCGACAGAGGAGAGCTCGCCGAGTAGACGAACAGAAAACCCGCCAAGAGCAAGAAAGCGAGGACCACCGCGATCTTGCCCTCAAGGCTCCCCATGGCAAAGGTAGTGTGGCGCACATGTCCCTTCGGCCAAAGGACCGCGGGGTTAGCTCCCCCGGCTATCGTTCCGGAGAAGAGGTGCGCGGTGTCCCCCGAGCAGGGGACAGAGACCCCCTACTCCATATCGAGATCGAGAGCGAAGAACGCTTTCTGGAAGAGTTCGCCCCGTTGGGCGTAGTCTCGGAACTGGTCGAAGCTGGCGCACGCCGGCGAGAGGAGTACCGTGTCGCCCGGTCGAGCGATGCGATACGCCTGGAGCAGGGCGTCGCTGGGGTCGCTGGCCATCTCATACGGAACCTCCCCCGAAGCGAGCAGGTCGGCAAAGTACGCCTGCGATTCGCCGATCAAGATGCACATGCGCACCCGGCCGCGTAGGAAGGGGATGAGATCTTCGTAGCCGCCCCGTTTGTGGCGTCCCCCAAGGATCAGCACCACCGGGCCCGGAACCGCGGCGAGCGCGGCAACGGTGGCGTGAGCGTTCGTTCCTTTGGAGTCATCCACAAACGGGATGCCCCTGAACTCCCCCACCCACTCCAGACGATGGGGTTGGCGAAGCGCCGCAGCGACCTCGGTGTAGATGGGAGGACATAAGCGCAGGTCGGGGCTCGCAGCACAGCTCGCCGCCCACGCTGCCCGAAGGTCGTCGCGGAGGTGATCCGGCAGATCTGTTCCCCAGCCCGAGGGAAGCTCGATGCTGTGGAGGTCTACGGTCTGCGCCCGTGGGGCCACGCACGTCAGGACCTCCCGCGGCAAGATCGCCACGTCCTCTTCTCTCTGGCAGGCCAGGATCCGGCCCTTGGCTGCAAAGTACGCCGCGAGGGTCCCGTGGTGATCGAGGTGATCGGGAGCGAAGTTGAGCCATACGGCAACCGAAGGGCGAAACGTCTCCGTCCACTCCAGCTGGTACGAGCTGACCTCGAGCACCCAGGGTCGTTCGGCCACCTCGCCCGCCGTGAAGATGGCGGGACAGCCGATGTTCCCCGCCACCACCGGATCGAGCCCCGCCGCGCGGAGGATCCCCCCGATGAGCTCAACCGTCGTCGTCTTGCCGTTGGTTCCGGTGACAGCGATGAGGATCTCAGGTTCGGCGACGCGGTACGCGAGTTCGATCTCGGACCAGATGGGAATCCGTCGGCGGATCGCCTCCTGAAGCACCGCGCTGTGCGACGGCACGCCCGGGCTGGGGACGACAAGATCTGCCTCCAGGACACGCTCCGTGTGGCCGCGTTCCTCCCATGCCGCCTGGTTGGCGAGAAACGCCTTTTCCTCGGGAGTCAGCGGACGCCCTTCGGACACGAACACCTTCACCCCGCGGGGGGCGAGGGCGCCCACAACAGCCCGCCCGGTCCGGGCGAGGCCGATCACGCTCACCCGGCGAAACGGCAACGGGCGCGGCATTAGCCCTTGAAGGCCGAGTCTACCCGTTGTTCGAGGATCAGATCTGGCGTGAACTGCTCCAAGCTGAGGTAGTGGGCCGCCGCCTGGTACAGCGCCTCCTCAGGAATCAGACCCACGATCTCCGTGCCCACGACCGGCACCCCGTACCGGGCAGCCTCGCCCCGCACCAGCTCGAGGGTCCGGGCGAGAGGGGTCTTCTTGTAGTTGGTGAGATTCATCGAAACCTGAACGATTCCCCGCTCGCCAAGGGCCAGGCCGAGGGCCTTCACGTACCGCAGCCCTCCCGAGGAACCGCGCACAGCCTGCGCAACCGCTTTGGCGATCCTCAGATCGGAGGTGCCAAGGTTCACGTTGAACGCGATGAGAAACTCCCGGGCCCCGATCGCGGTGGCCCCAGCAGCAGGGTGGAGCACCCTCTCCCCGAAGTCCGGCGCCCAGTCCTCGGTCTGGATCTTCTGTGCGAAACCCTCGAACTCCCCGCGGCGAATCGCGGCGAGGTCCCGGCGCTCGGGGCGACTCGCCGCCTCCTCGTACAAGTAGACCGGGACCCGAAACCGGTCCCACACCTCTTGGCCTACCTGCCGGGCGAGGGTGACGCAGTCGGCCATCGTCACCCCACGCACCGGCACAAACGGGACCACATCCACCGCCCCCATCCGCGGGTGCTCCCCGCGATGGGTACGTAGATCGATTCTCGGCAAGGCAGCCGCAAACAGACGGAGCACCGCCTCGGCCATCCCGTGCGGCTCTCCCACGAGGGTGAACACCGTGCGATGGTGGTCGAAATCTGACTGAACGTCGAGGAGACGCACCGTCGGCACCTCCTGGACGGCTGCCGCGATGGCCTCGATCGCCGCGCGGTCGCGCCCCTCCGACACGTTCGGCACCGACTCGACGAGGCATCCGCACATCGCGAGTTCTCCCCCTCTTAGATCAGACAGTGATCACCGGGTTGGGAACAAGCTCCACAGGCGGCCCTCCACGTCCGAGGAGAGGTCGACGACCGTGGACTCCCGACGGAACATGACCACGTCCTTCGTCCGCACCACGAGGTCGTACCCTTTTTCTCGCGCCACCTGCTGCGTGATCTCCACCATCTTCGCTGCCGCAACCTGCGTCAAGAGCTGATCGAGCTGCTGAAACGCCGTCTGGAGTTGCTGCAGCCGCTCACTGAATCCCTGCATGTCGAGAATCGTGACCTGAGCTTCCTTGACCGTCTTCTCAACCTCGTCTACGATCGGCTTGGCCTGAGTGCGCACCGATTCAAGATCCGTCCGCATGTTGAGAAACCCGGGCGAGGTGATCATCTTGTCAAGCATGGCCATGTTCACCTGGAGAGAGGCCTGGACAAACTCCGCCTGGAGCCGCAGGTACCGTTGCTGATAGGTGGCAAGCTGGACCTTCCCCGCCGCGTAGTCAGCCTGGAGGGTCTGAACGTCGCGGGCTTTGGCCTCCATCGCCGCTCGTTCGGTTTGCACCTGAGGGAGGAAGACCCGCGTGAACAAGGTCTCCGCGTCCACAATCGCCACACGGAGCCCCGCTCCGCTTGCCGTGATTCCAGAGACCCGCGTCTCGATCTCCTTCTGGCCTGACTCAACCTTCGCCACACGGTCGGCGAGCTTCGTGACGTCTCCCCCCGCAGTTTTGGGGGGAAACAACACGCTCCCCACGATACCTCCGACCAAACCTAGGACCAGCGCGCCCACAACCAAACCCACGATCCACTGTGTCTTCATCTCAATCCTCCCGTGATGGTCTGCAGTCTACCCTAGAACATCGGGCTCATCCCGAACTCGAACGCTGGAACCCACGTCGGGTCGCGGTCGTTCGGCCAGGCAACGGCGAGCCGAACGAACATCCCCGCCACGCTCGCCGCAAGCTCCACACCCAGCGATGTCTTCATCGTGCCGTCCCAGGTCACGCCGAAGTCGCCGAACACAGCGATCCATGAACCCTGGGCAACCTCGATCCGGAATTCGGTGTTGAGAAGACCGTAGCGATCTGTTCTCGCTCCTTTGGCGCCTCGCACCGTGTCCACCCCACCGAGGGTGAACCAATAGCGCTCGGGGAGGTCCCATCCCCACCGGCCTGTGGTGCGCCAGGCGAGAACGGCACGCGTCTCCCGAAGGAGCAGGGAAAGGTCGACAGGAGCAAACTGGGCCAGATCACTTTTCAAGCTCAGGTACTCGACCCCTGGGGCGAACGTCCCCGCCTTCTCCACCGAGACACGGCCCCGGCTGCCCGTGCGCGGGAAGAACGGGCTGTCTCGATCGTCGTACGCAAGGCCAACCTCGACCGACGTCTTCGGATCGAGGGGCGTCTCCTCGGGAAACTCCCACGCTCTCTCGCTGGATAGACCCACAGATAGGTCAAGGTACGGAGCGAGGGGATAGGCTATAGTCGCCCCTCCTCCAAGGGTGAACGTGATGGGATCGCTGCCCTCTTCCCGTCTGTAGAACTCCAGGCTGACCAGGTCGAACACGGGGAACGAATGGCTGCGGAACGACAGGCTCCACGTCGTGGCGCCACTGCCTGTCAGGCCCTTGTCCAGGGACAATGCGAGGTCGATGGCTCTCCCCAAAACGTTCTTCTGGCTGTAGGTGAGGTTGCCCACAATCCCCTGGTCTTGAGGGGAAAACGCCAAATTTCCGCCGATCGATCCCAGGTTGGCCACGTCGGTCACGGTGACCTTGAGAACGAGCTCGTCGGCAGCCCACCTCGGCTCCAGAGCAACATCCTCGAAGTACCCGAGTGCCATCAGCGCCTGGCGGCTCGCCACGAGCCGCCCCTCGGTCAGAAGCTGTCCCGGAGGGAGGTCCATCACCCGTTCGATCACCCATCCCGCAGTGCGGGTTTTTTCTCCGACCTCGACCCGCGCGACCCTCCCTTCTTTGATGTGCACCTGAAGACGACCGCCTTCCACTCCCTCATTCACGAACTCCGTCATGAACAGCCCTTCCCGGCGGTAGTAGTCGTAGATGGGCCCAAGCGCCTTGAGGACATCGTAGTTCGTGGC
Source organism: Acetothermia bacterium UBA7521 (assembly GCA_002479455.1). Taxonomy (GTDB): domain Bacteria; phylum Bipolaricaulota; class Bipolaricaulia; order Bipolaricaulales; family Bipolaricaulaceae; genus Bipolaricaulis. The sequence continues at coordinate 7,738 of DLNB01000030.1, read as the reverse complement.
GGAGCCACCGGGAAGCAATCCAAGCCTTCCCTCGATTCGCTCCAGCGGGAACGCCGTCACGCCATTGATGTCGATCCCGGAGAGCGGTGTCGGAATCGGGAGGAGCGTCCGTTCCACAAGATCCCAGACCAGCACCACGCCGCCCTCTCCCATCTCCGCACCGACCCCTCCCGACGCGAAGAACACGGACCGGCCGAACGCGCCCAACGTCGCTTGAATGTGGGAGATCCTCCCCACTTCTCCCACCGGAACCGTAACGAGGCTGCGCGCCTCCTCCTCCGGAATTGTGGACAGCCCGTGGAAACGGTGCCCAACAATCAGGAGTTCCTCGACGGTGAACACCAGTTCCAGCCCACGCAGATCAGGAATGATCTGGATCGTTGCCCAATCGGTCTTCTGGTACTCCTCGGCCAACGCCGCAAGGGCCGCCTCGAGCTTCACCTGGTTCAACACCGCCCCCGCCTTCACGCCCTTGTCGGTGAGGATCTCTCGGAGCCTGGTCTCGGACGGCTTGTTGCCGCCGAGCAGCGCGTTCTGGAACCACGACAGGAGGGTTCCCCTTCCCGTCGGAGCGGGCGGGAGGCCTTCGAAGGTGATGCGCTCGACTTTTGGGTACTCCACGACTCTGAACCTCACCACAACCAGGTCTCCATCAAACGTCAGTTCTGGCGTTACTTGGGTGAAGTACCCGAGCCTCTGGATAGCTTGGACTGCGGCTAATACCTCGTCCCGCGTGACCGTCTGGTTCACGTCGAACCGCACCGCAGCGATGATCTCCTTTGTCGGAACGTGGTTGTTCCCTACGACCTCGATCCGGCCTACGGTGAACTCCTGGGCGATCACCGAGGTAACCCCGCTGGCCACAAAAAGGACAACCCACAGCCATTTCACGCTGTTCCCTCCTCTGGAAACGCACGGTACTGCAAAGCTTCCGCCACGTGTTCGGGTTCGATGGTAGCGGACCCGGCAAGATCCGCAATCGTGAGCGCGACCTTGAGCGTCCGGATGTAGCCTCGGCCCGTGAGGGCGAAGTGGTCTACAGCCCGACCTAGAAGCGCCTTGGCCTCGGGACCAACCTGGCAGAAGCGGCGGGCATCCCGCGGTCCGATTTCCGCGTTGGTCCTCACCCCTCCCCCAAACCGATGCTGCTGAACCAGGCGGGCCTCTCTCACCCGCTTCCGCACCGCATCCGAGGTCTCCCCCCCTCCCTCGGCAAGGAGTTCCTCCCGCGTGAGGCGAGGGACCTGCACGAACAAGTCCATTCGGTCGAGAAACGGCCCGGATAGACGCTTTCGGTAGCTCACCACTTCGTGGGGCCGGCACCGGCAGGGTCGCAGCGGGTCGCCAAGATGCCCGCATGGGCAGGGGTTCATCGCCCCCACAAGCATGAACGACGCCGGGAACGTCACCGCGCTTCCCGCGCGCACGACCGTGATCTGCCGTTCCTCCAAGGGCTGGCGCAGCGCCTCCAGCACCTTGCGGTCGAACTCCGGAAGCTCATCGAGGAACAGCACCCCGTGGTGAGCGAGGGTGATCTCGCCAGGGCTGGGAATCCCATGTCCCCCCCCGACCATCCCCGCGTAGGACACGGTGTGGTGAGGAGACCGGAACGGACGTCGGCGGAGAAGCGGCCGGTCCGGAGTGAGCATTCCAGCCACAGAGTGGACGCGCGTCACCGCCAGAGCCTCGTCGAACGAGAGAGAAGGGAGAATCCCCGGCACGCACTTGGAGAGGAGGGACTTCCCTGCTCCGGGGGGGCCGATCATCAGCATGTGGTGCGCACCGGCTGCCGCGATCTCCAGCGCCCTCCGGGCATGCTCCTGCCCCCGCACGAGGGAGAGGTCGATCCAATCCGCAGGTTCGTCCTCAGGAGTGATCCGGGGTAGCGAGGGGACGGATCTCTCGCCGCGGAGGAACAACACAGCCTCCCCGAGGGTCGTCACCGCGTACACAGCCAACCCATCCACGAGTGCTGCCTCTGCTGCAGAAGCGGATGCCACGACCGCCCGCTTGATCCCCTCCTCCCGCGCGGCAAGGGCCATCGCCAGAGCTCCCCGTACCGGCCGCAACCCTCCATCCAAGGCCAATTCCCCAAGGAACACCGTATCTGCGGTCTGTCCCGCGGTTAGCTGACCCGTAGCCACGAGAAGACCCACAGCCAATGCGAGATCGAACCCTGCGCCCTCCTTGCGGAGGTCGGCCGGGGCGAGGTTGGCCGTGATGCGGAGCTGGGGAAACGTCAAACCGGCGTTGCGGATCGCGGAGCGGACCCGCTCCCGCGCTTCGGATACCTCTTTCTCGGGAAGCCCAACGATCGCGAACCCGGGAAGCCCTGGCCCAACATCGCACTGGACCTCGATCAGTCGGGCCTCGATCCCGTACGGCGCAGCGCTAAGGACCTGAGCGAACATCTTCCTCCCGGAACGCGTCACGGATGTGACGTACGCCGTGGGGGCTCACTGCAACCACGTCGAATCGCACCGGAACCTCGGGCTCCCCCCCAATGAAGGCAAGCGCCGTCCGCCACAATCGATCCCGCTTCCCTGGGGTAACAGCCTCCTCGGCAGTCCCGTGCGTCTCGCGAGAACGAGCTTTGACCTCCACAAACACGAGGGTCGGCCCATCGCGGGCGACGATGTCCACCTCGCCGCCGCGCCAGCGCCAGTTGCGAGCGACCACCCGCATCCCCTGGGTCTGCAGGTGCCGACAAGCGGCATCTTCCGCTTCTTTCCCTTCCATCTTCACCCGATCATAGCCCGGATTGGCCACGGGTGTTCTCCGGTCCGTATACTGCGTTTATGCGCATTCTCATCCGCGGTCCGACGGTGATCCAACGGCCGGGGGGCGGCGTCGTTCCCCATGCCGACGTGGTGATCGAGGGGCGTCGCTACGAAGCGATCGTCTCCCGTGGAGGCGTCGATGGCGAGTTCGACCGAGTGGTGAACGGCGAAGGATGCCTCCTCGTCCCGGGGCTCGTGAACGCCCACACCCACCTTGCGATGACCCTCTTCCGTGGGCTGGCCCCGGACCTCTCCCTTGATCGGTGGCTCGGCGAGGAGATCTGGCCTCGAGAGAAGAAGCTCACAGCGAAGGACGTGTACTGGGGATCCCTTCTCGGCCTGGCGGAGATGATCGGTTGCGGAACCACGGCCCTTGTCGACATGTACTTCTTCATGGACGAGGTGGCACAGGCTGTAGAGGAAGCTGGTCTGCGCGCTCTCCTTTCCTACGGGATCATCGCCCCAACCCCCCACCAGATCGGGCCCGAGATCCAGGAGGCGGAAAGGTTCGTCCGAGAGTGGGATGGAACAGCAGAAGGGCGAATCCGCACCGCGCTCGCCCCCCATTCCCCCACCACCTGTCTTCCCGAGGTGTGGCACCGCATCGCTGAACTCGCCCGCGAGGCCCATGTGCCGATCCACACCCATCTCGCCGAGACCGCTACCGAGGTCGAGCAGATCCGAGCGGAGCAGAAGAAATCACCGACCGAATGGTTGGAAGAACTGGGCGTGTTTTCCGTCCCCGTGATCGCTGCCCACTGTGTGCATATCGGGGAGAAGGACATCGAGATTCTCGCCGCCCACGGGGCGACCTCTGTGCACTGTCCAACGTCGAACCTCAAACTCGCCTGCGGAATCGCCCCAGTCCAGGAGATGCTCGACGGCGGGGTCAACGTCGCCCTGGGCACAGACGGGGCGGCGTCAGCAGGGGACCTGAACCTGATCGAGGAGATGCGGATCGCGTCCCTCCTCGCCAAGGTCCGGGCCGGCAGGCCGGAAGCGCTCTCTGCGGCCGAGACCCTCCGCTGCGCGACCGCTCGGGGAGCCACTGCCCTTGGCCTGGGGAAGGAACTGGGTACAATTGAGCCTGGACGACGGGCAGATGGTGTGCTGATCAGCATGCGGGGGCTCCATTTCTGTCCGGGTTACGACCCGCTCGTGGATCTCGTCTACGCAGGGCAGGGCTCCGACGTGGAGGCGGTGTTCGTGGACGGGCGGCCGCTTCTTGTGGAAGGGGAGTTCCTGACCTTGGATGTGGAGGAGATTCGAGGGCGCTGTCGGCAGCTGTCCCGTCGATTCCGTTAACTGAACCCTTCTCAGGCCACGCCAGCGTGAGATCGGGCGATTGGAGGTGGAATGTGGCGCTATCAAAGCAGGCGAAACAGGAGTACATCCAGAAGTTCGCGAAGAATCCATCGGATACCGGTTCAGCTGAGGTGCAGACGGCTCTCCTGACAGGGCGGATCAACCAGCTCACCGAGCACTTGCAGACCCATCGCAAGGACTTTCACACCCGCCGTGGGCTGCATAAGATCGTGGGCCAGCGACGGCGGCTGTTGCAGTACCTGCGCCGGACGGACCCTCGCCGGTATCAGCAGATCATCCAGGAACTGAACATCAGAGGTGTGTGAGGGGAATGCCAGAACTTGAAACGACACTAGCTGGAAAGACGCTCCGCCTCGAGAGCGGGGTTATCGCGCGGCAGGCCGATGCCGCGGTCCTGGCGACGTGGGGTGACACGAAGATCCTCGTCACCGTCGTGTGTCAGCCAGCTGACCGCGAGCTTGACTACTTCCCGCTGCGGGTAGACTTCGAGGAGCGGTTCTACGCCGGGGGAAAGATCCCCGGCGGGTTCTTCAAACGCGAGGGGCGACCGTCCGACGATGCCGTTCTCTCCGCACGGTTGATCGACCGCCCCATCCGCCCGCTGTTCCCGGACGGGTACAGTGAGGAGGTCCACATCGTGGCCACCGTGCTCTCCGCCGAGCGCGATGCCCCGCCGGACGTGGTGGCCCTGCTCGGTGCATCGGCCGCGCTCACCATTTCCCCAGCCCCGTTCGAGGGGCCCGTGGCCGCCGTGCGCCTGGGGATGGACGAAGACCAGATCGTGCCCCATCCGAGCGACGAAGCTCTGGAGACAGGCCGGATGGACATCGTCGTTGCGGGAACTCGATCCACGGTGACGATGGTCGAGGGCCACATGCGGGAGGTCGCCGACGATCGCGTTGTGGAAGCGATTGAATCCGCCCACAAGGTGATCCAAGGCTTGATTGCGTTCCAGGAGGAGTTTGCCGCCCAGCACGCCGTCACCAAGCGAGCGGCAAAGCCCCCCACTGCGGAGGCACTGGCCGTGCGGGAGAAGGTCAAGGAACTCGTGTGGGCTCGCCTTCCCGAGCTCAAGGCCGCTTCAAACAAACTGGCTCGGGAGAAGCTGGCTCAGACCCTGGCGACCGAGACCGCTGCAACCGTGGCGAACGGCCACCCAGAGGAGAAGCGGACCGCTGCTGCCGCGCTCGCCAAGGTTCTGTTCGACGACGTGTACCGAGAGTTCGCACGGGGTTCCATCTTGGAGCGTGGGGAGCGAATGGATGGCCGACGGCCGGACGAGCTCCGCCCGATCCAGATTCAGGTGGGCCTCTTGCCCCGGGTTCACGGGTCGTCGTTGTTCACCCGTGGGGAGACCCAATCCCTCGGGACGTGCACGCTCGGCGCGACGCGGCGCGATGCCCAGATCGTTGATCTGATGATGGAGGATGGCCTGAAGCGGTTCATGCTCCACTACAACTTCCCGCCCTACGCCACCGGGGAGTCCGGGCGCATGGGCGGCCCGTCCCGGCGATCCATCGGACATGGTCGACTCGCCGAGGGAGCGCTGCTCGCCGTCCTCCCGTCCGACGACGAGTTCCCCTACATCATCCGCGTCGTGTCGGAGATCACGGAGTCGAACGGATCGTCGTCCATGGCCTCCGTCTGCTCGGGGAGCCTCGCGATGATGGACGCCGGGGTCCCCCTCAAGCGGCCGGTGGCCGGCGTGGCGATGGGGCTCGTCGGCGACGAGGCGTCGGGCAAGCACGTTATCCTCACCGACATCCTCGGCCTGGAGGACCACTACGGGGACATGGACTTCAAGGTCGCCGGGACCCGAGACGGGGTCACCGCGTTTCAACTTGACGTCAAGACCGGGGGCATCACCCCGGACCTGATGAAACAGGCGATCGCCCAAGCACGCCGGGCACGCCTGACGATCCTTGACCAGATGGACGCCGCTCTCCCCAAACCTCGCCCGTCGCTCTCGCCCTACGCCCCATGCCTCGACGTGGTGAAGATCAACCCAGAGAAAATCGGGGCGATCATCGGCCCGGGGGGCCGTGTCATCCGAAAACTCCAAGAGGACACAGGCACGGACATTGACATCGAGGACGACGGGACGGTGAAGATCGTCGGCGACTCCGCGGACGCGGTGGCCCTCGCCCGACAGGCAATCGAGGAGCTCACCGCCGAGGTCGAGGTCGGAATGACGTTCCACGCCAAGGTCGTGCGGATCGCCCCGTTTGGGGCGTTCGTCGAGCTGCGGCCGGGGGTAGACGGCCTCGTTCACATCTCGAACCTGTCCGACGGGTACGTGAAGAAGGTCGAGGACGTGGTTCAGATCGGCGACGAGATCATGGTCGAGGTCATTGAGACCGACGAGAACGGGCGGATCCGCTGCAAGGCGGTACAGGAGAAACCCAAGCTCAAGGCGGGGGACATCATCTCCGGCCAGGTCACGAACGTCGTGGACTACGGGGTGTTCGTGGAGATCGCTCCCGGCGTGCGCGGGCTCGTGCACAAGTCGCGGCTCGGGACCCAGGGCGAACCGGCCGAAGTCGCGAAGAAAGGCGACCGGATGCTCGTCGAGATCTTGGAAATTGAGGAACAAGGACGATACAAACTGCGGCGGGTGATCCCCGCCGGATCCTCCGAGCAAGGAGCATGACCGAGATCTACCCCGGCTGCTTCCGGGCGGATACGGCGTCGGGCTTGGCCGTGATCACGGAGCCGATGCCCCACCTGCGCTCGGTGACGCTCGGGTTGTGGGTGAAGGCGGGGGGGCGCGATGACCCCCCCGGCAAGGAAGGGCTGGCCCATTTCCTTGAGCACATGACGTTCAAGGGCACGGCCCGCCATACCGCAGCCGAGATCGCCCAAGCGATTGACGTCCTCGGCGGCCATCTCAATGCGGCCACGGCAAACGAATACACCTTCTACTACACCGAGGTCCTGGAGGAGGGCCTCCCTGCGGCCTTGTCCATTCTCGAAGAACTCGTCACCACTCCGCGCATTGGCAAGGAAGATGTGGCGCGGGAGCGGGTGGTCATCGAGGAAGAGATCCGGACCGTCGAGGACAGCCCTGAGGACGTGGCGTTCCAGCTCCTCCACGAGACGATGTGGCCGGATGAGCATCCGCTCGGGCAGCCCGTGGTGGGAAGACTGGCGTCCGTGGCCGGGCTCGAACTCGACGACCTGTGGAAGTTCTTCCGGAACCACTACACGTCCCCCCGAATGGCCCTTGTTGCCTGCGGGAACGTGATCCCCGAACAGCTCCTCGCCCTGGCCACACGGTTCGGAACGAACTCTCAACCGAACGGCATGCGTCCGTGGACGCCGCCTGAGCCGGGCACCGGGGTCGGGCTCGCCGAGCGAGACATCCAGCAGGTTCACCTCGCCGTGGGGTTCCCCACCGTCCCCATCGGTTCTCCTGATCGGTATGGGATCGAGGTGCTGAACTCCCTTCTCGGGGGCGGGGTCAGCTCGCGGCTGTTCCAGCGCGTGCGGGAGGAACTGGGGCTCGTCTACGCCGTGTTCTCCATGACGTCTTACTACTCCGACGCAGGGGCTCTCGCAATCTACGCGGCCACCGAGGAACGGAAGCTCCCGCAGGTGGTAGATCTCCTGCGGGCAGAGGTGGAGGCGTTGGC
>DLNB01000029.1:35501-36615 GCA_002479455.1 Acetothermia bacterium UBA7521 | reverse complement strand
CCACCAAAGCGGGGCAACTCCATATGCCCTGACGTCTCAGGTGTTCGAGAACGGAGTAGCAGGCACCAACAGCTGCTGCGGTGAAGTAGGTGGCTTCGGCACGAATATCCCCTCCTACAAGAGGGCCCGACTCCTCGATGCGTATGAGGAGGTCCACGAAGAAACGCGCCTCATCAAGCTTCTCACGGACTCTCATCTGGCGTCTCCTAATCTACTGAACATGACCAGACCTACGCCGCTCCAGGGGTCAGTGCACATAGTGGGACTGCAACGCTTCCCGTGTGCTTGCTTCGGACCTTGGAACGTAGCGGTGATCTGGCGGTCGAGTGTGGTCTTCTCGTGGGCGTTCTTGGCGGCGCGGCTCGCGTGGCTGCAGATCACCCCGTGGCTTGGTAGATGGCGGGGCGGTAGCGGGGCTCGGGAATGGGACGCCCTTCGGCGCGGGCGGCTTCGATCCAGGCAACCTTGGCGATCTCCACCTCACGCAGGGCCTCCTCGGCTGTAGCCCCGAAGGCGGAGCAAGCTTCAAGGTCGGGAATGTCGGCGATGTACCCGCCGTCCTCCTCGCTCCAGAAGATGTTGATGTGGTAGTCCTTCATGATTCACCCCCTAGCTCCAGATCATACCGCTCCACAAGCTTCAAGAACTGCCGAACCTGATAGGGCTTCGCCATGCCCTTCACATCCTGGAGGTTCAAGAGCTCTCGAACCTCCGTATGGGAGAAGATGTGATGACTCCCTCGCTGTCGGCTCCATCGAAAGCCGAATGCCTCCGCCAGCTGAACCATCTCATCGAAACGAAGACTGGCTGGGTTGCGGATGGCTCTCTGGAGAAGCTCCCGCGCACGGGTCATGTCTGTGCGGTCCCCTCCTCCACGATCCTGATCTCGTCGGCGGTGAGGCCATAGAGCTCGTACACGAGCTGATCTATCTGGTGGTCGGTGGCGGTGATCTGGCGCTGGAGCATGGTCTTCTCGTGGGCGGTCTTGGCGGACGCCGTATCCGCGAACTCGCGGCGAAGCTGGGTCTCGTTGTACGGGCCGGACACGTAGGAGGCGCGGTTCTCGCTGAACCGCTGGACCAGGGCTCGCACTTCCCTTGGCGTCGGCATCGTC
>DLNB01000029.1:0-35359 GCA_002479455.1 Acetothermia bacterium UBA7521 | reverse complement strand
ACCCTTTGTAGCGTGCGGCCGCCCGATAGGCAAACCGGGGGCCGCGCGAGCGGCGCCGGTTCGGAACGCCGCGCTTTCGCACGAGGGGGACGTCGCGTACCATCACGCCTTCAACCAACAGGGCGAACGCGCGGGCCGCGGATCGCTCATCTCGGGCGGCAGGAGGACGCAACAGGAAATGGACCACAGCGCACAGCTTGGAACGGAGCGGATCGGACGGCTCCTCGTCCGCATGTCGGCCCCGGCGATGGTCGGCCTCAGCGTGCAGGCCCTCTACAACCTGACGGACACGATCTTCGTCGGCCGCGGAGTGGGCTCGCTCGCCATCGCCGGGATCGCCATCGCCTTCCCTGTGCAGATCCTCGTCATGGCGATCGCCCAGACGTTCGGGATCGGCGCGGCGTCCATCGTCTCCCGCGCGCTCGGCGCCGGCGACCGGCCCCGCGCCCATCGCACGCTGGGGAACTTATTCTCGGTCATCCTCCTCGCGAGCGGGATCATCGCCGTGCTGGGGAGTCTGTACCTGGAACCGCTGCTGCGCCTGTTCGGGGCGACGGAGACGATTCTCCCCTACGGCGTGGACTACCTGGGGATCATCCTCCTCGGCACGCCGTTCTTCCTGTTCGCGATGGCCACGAACGCCGTGGTGCGCGGCGAGGGGAACGCCCGCGTGGCGATGGGGACGATGATCATCTCCGGCCTCCTCAACATCGCCCTCGACCCGCTGTTCATCTACGGATTCGGGATGGGGGTCCGCGGCGCGGCCCTGGCCACGGTGCTCGCCCAGGCGACGACGGTGGTGTACCTCGTGTACTACTTCGCCTCCCGCCGCACGAGCCTCCGGGTCAGGCTCTCCGACTTCCGGCTCGACCGGGGGATCGTCGGGGAGTCGTTCGCGGTGGGCATCGGGTCGGGGCTGCGCGCGGCGGCGGGGAGCATCACGGTGATCCTCCTCAACAACACCCTCGCCCGCTACGGGGGCGACCTGGCGATCGCGTCGTACGGGGTGATCAACCGCATCACGATGTTCCTGTTCCTCCCCATGATCGGGATCGGGCAGGGGATGATGCCGATCGTGGGCTACAACTACGGCGCGCGGCAGCTCGATCGCGCCCGGGACGCGATACGCTTCTCCACCCTCGCCGCGACGGCGATGTCCGCGGCGGCCACGGTGATCCTGGTCGCGTTCCCGAACCTGCTCCTGCGGATCTTCACCGACGACGCGGCTCTCATCGCGATGGCGGCGCCCGCGGCGCGTCTGATCGTGATCGCGTTCCCCACGGTGGGGTTCCAGCTCATCGCCGCGGGGATGTTCCAGGCGCTCGGCCGACCCCTGCCGGCGATGGTCCTCGCCCTGCTGCGCCAGGTGATCCTCCTCGCGCCGCTCGTCCTCCTCCTGCCGCGGTTCCTCGGGCTCACGGGTGCGTGGGCGGCATTCCCCATCGCCGACGGCGTCGCCGGAGCGATGACGCTGGCCCTCACGATCCCCGCGCTTCGCGCCCTGCGCGACGCCCCGCGGGAGGCGGAAGGCGCGGCCGTCGTGGAGCCTGCCGAACCGTAACCACGGCGCAGGTTCGCTACACTCGGGAACCAGACCTGCCGCCGCGTGCTTGTCGCGGCGCCAGCGGATGCCGTGCAGCGGGCAGAGCGTGGTCATCCACACAGGGGGGCGATCGTGGAGTACCGAAAGCCGACAGCCGAAGAACGCGATGAGCTGCTCCAGATGATCCTGGACCAGCTCGGGGGACAGTCGGAGAGCGCGATGACGTTCCTCGGACTGACCCCGGCACAGTTCGCCCAGATCTACCGGACCACGGGCGAGGTGCGTGTCGTCCGGGACGCCGCAACCGACGTCGGGTACGTCTGGATCGAGGAGCGCGGCCGGACGCTGCACGTTCACGCGATCATCCTACGTCCGAGCGCACGGGGACGAGGGATCGGGACGCGCGTCTTCCAGGCGCTGGTGGCGGAGTTCTCCCCGCGCGTGGACGAGATCGAGCTGGGGGTGCAGGACGAGAACGCGGCATCTGTCCGGTTCTACGAACGGGTCGGGTTTCGGAGAATCCCAACCGAAACCGCGCCGGGGTTCTCGGTGATGCGCCTGCCGGTGCGGAAACCCTGATCCCAGAGGAAGATGAAACGCGGCCAGCCCGACGGCGAGCAGGTGCGGATCCACGCCAAATCCTACTGGGATTCGGTTCAGGGTGCCAAGTCGCGCCGCCAGGTCAGATCTGCTAAACCCAGCCTGCTGGGCGGGCCGGGAAGTTGTATCATGCACCCCTCGCCTCGCGAGGCAGGTGTGTGCCGAGCGTGGGTGCTTCGCCGTCAGCCTCGTGCGGCGCGGTGGTCTCCAAGGAGGAGATAGAGATGAAGCGTGTACAGACAGGATTGGGTTTGGTGACATTGCTGCTGGGATTGCTCGGTGGGCTGGCGATGGGTCAGAGCATCCTCGTGCTGAGCGAGCAGTGCAACCGCAGCGCGGCGTACTTCCCGGCCGCGTTGACAGCGCTCGGGCTCGAGTTCACCGAGATGAACGACGACTACGAGTTCTTCCTTGCCCTCACCGAGGACGGACTCTGGGACCTGGTGATCGTGGACGAGTACTCGAGCCGGCTGGATTGGGACACCCTCGATGCCATCGCCGACTACGTCGCCGGCGGCGGGCGCGTGTACATGAACTACTGGGACTGGGACGAGGAGATCGCGGCAGCGTTCGAGGCGGAGCTGGGTGAGTACTACTACGAGCCGATCGCGATCTACCCGTGGGACGATGCGCATCCTCTGTTTGCCACCCCGAACACCCTGATCGCCCTCAGTCCGGCGGCGGACACCTGCGATTCCGATGGCGCCTACTTCCAGGCTGTGGACAACGGCCTGGCGGTTGCGGGGTACACCGCCGAGTCGGCAGCGCACCAAGCGGCGATCATCGTCGGAAACGACGGACGAACGGTGCTGTTTGGCGGCATTCTCGGCCTGTTCTCGGGCGATGAGAATGGAGATGGCCGCGCCGATGGGCTGGAGTTCGCCGAGAACGTGGTGGCGTTCCTGCTCGCGGTGCCGATTGTCCGACCACGACCTCCTCTGTGGACCGCGATCACCTCAACGGACATCGAGCGACTTCTTTCCGAACTGGACCTCACCTTCGAACAGGTGACATCGGCAGACGGCGACCCCGTGTGGGCCTTCGAGCTGGCGGGCACTCCGGTGGGCTTGTTCGCGTACGGTCTGATCGGGGACGAGTACGCGAGTCTTCGTCTCTACGCGACGTGGCCCACACCCGCACAGGGCGCGGTCCCGCTCATCAACGCGTGGAACCTGACGAGGCACGGATCGCGGGCCTACGTGAATCGGGCGGGTGAGATCGCCCTCGATGCGGATCTGTACCTCGTCGGCGGCGTCAACTGGCGAGCGGTGCGGGCGTTCATCGAGCGGTTCGAGCAGGCGATCACCGAGTTCGCGGCACACCTCAAGCAGTAGCAGCTGGCCCGGGAACTCAATCAGAAGGCGCAGGGCCTCGCGCCCTGCGCCTTCTCTTCTGCCCATACTCTGCCTCGAAGAATCCCCGGCCATGGGGATCCGACGACCGTTCACCCGCCGGTTGGTCCTATTGATCCCACGGACGAGCCGGGGCGTCGGGCGAGCCGACGGGCGCCCCCAGGATCTCCCCGACCACGATCGCCACGCGGGGATCGGTGCTCACGAGATCTCGCAGGACTGCACCGACTTCTTGCATCACCGCTTGCCTCCCGTCGCCGGCGGTTCCTCTTGGCCCCGGGGTTTGGCTTCGGGCTTGGCGATGCCCTCGCGCATCGCCGTGTCGGCCTGGATGTTCTTCATCCGGTAGTAGTCCATGATCCCGAGCTGCCCCTTGCGGAACGCCTCGGCCATCGCCCGCGGGATCTCCGCCTCGGCCTCCACCACCAGTGCCCGGCGCTCCTGGACGAGGGCGGACATCTCTTGCTCACGGGCAATGGCCATCGCCCGCCGTTCCTCGGCTTTCGCCCGCGCCACCTTGAGGTCGGCCTCGGCTTGGGCGGTCTGGAGTTCGGCCCCGATGTTCCGCCCCACGTCCACGTCGGCGATGTCGATCGAGAGAAGCTCGAACGCGGTGCCCGCGTCGAGACCCTTGGACAACACAAGCTTGGAGATGGAATCAGGGTTCTCAAGCACCGCTTTGTGGGAGCCTGCCGATCCGATCGCCGACACGATCCCCTCTCCGACGCGGGCGATGACGGTCGCTTCCGTGGCGCCGCCGACGAGGCGCTCGATGTTCGCGCGCACGGTGATCTTGGCGACCGCGAGGAGTTCGATCCCATCCTTGGCTACAGCGGCGATCTTGGGGGTCTCGATGACCCGTGGGTTCACGCTCATCGCCACTGCGTCGTACACGTCGCGGCCGGCGAGGTCGATCGCCGCCGCCCGCTGGAACCCGAGGGCAATCCCTGCCTTGTCGGCAGAGATGAGGGCGCGCACCACCCGTTCGATGTTGCCTCCCGCCAGGTAGTGCGCCTCGAGGTCAGAGGTGGTGAGCTTGATGCCCGCTTTCCACGCTGCAATCATCGGCATGATCACGCGATGGGGATTCACTTTCCGGAGACGCATCCCGATGAACGTCATCGGCCCCACCGGAATCCCCGCGGCAAGGGCCGAAACCCACAGCCCCACCGGAACAAAGTAGAAGAACAGCCACAGGACAACGATCGCCAACCCGATGATCACGTACAAACCTATCCCTTCCATCTAGCCCTCCTTCGCTACCCGAACGACCTTGCGGTACCCGTCATCCCGCACGATCACCACGGCCTCCCCTTTGGGAATGAAGCCCCCCTCGGCCACCACATCTACCCGCTCGCCGGAAAACTCCGCTGCCCCCGAAGGGTGGAGATCGGTTACAGCAATGCCCTTTCGGTTTACCCACGGCGTGGGCCGGAACTCCGATGGATCGCTCGCCCGGCCGAGAATCGCCGTCTGCAGGATCACCCCTCCCAGGCGTAGGCGCGACCGCGGAAGACGAGCGAGGACCACTGCGGAGACGACCACGCCCGCCAAAATGGAGACCGAGACCACCACCAGAGCCGTGCCCGCCTGAACGGGGTCGGTGAACGGCCCCACCATCCCTCGGTACAGACCCAGTCCGATCAACACCAGCCCAGCGATCCCCGCGAGGCCGAAGTCGCTGGCGGTGAACACGAAGATCTCCAACACAATCGCTACGAGTCCCGCCACGAGAAACACGATGGACTCCCAGCCGGCCAGTCCAGCCAGGGAATGGGCCCAGAAGAACAGAGCCAGCGCGCCCGACCCCACAATGCCCGGCGCCCCGAACCCCGGCGTCAGGATCTCCCACAGCAAACCCAGCACGCCGATCACGATGAGCAGCGCTGCCAACCCGGGCGCGGTCAACGTAGCCACGGCCGAGTCCACCCACCGCGGGGTGAACTCCCGAACCACTGCCCCGCCCAGGCCAGCCAACGCCAGCGCTTGGGCAAGCGCGGGCGCCTCGCCGTCCGAGTAACCCCACTCCGCCGCCGACTTGGCCGTCAGCGTGAGCAGCTTCCCGCTCTCGACGAGGCCAGGGACCTCGATATCGAGGTCCACCATCGCTTCCGCCACGTTCGGATCGCGGCCTCGCTCCTCGGCCGTCGCGCGGAACAGGGCCCGCACCGCCGAGATAACCTTCTCGGAGGCGGTTCGCATCTGGCCGGTCTCGTCGAAGTACACCGGCGTAGCCGCCCCCATCACACCGCCCGGGGCGAAGTAGATCCGCTCGCAGGCCAGCGCGAGCAACGCCCCAGCCGAATACGCCTCGCGGTTCACGTAGGCGATCGTCGGCACGCCCGCCCCGAGGATGAGGTCGCGAGATGACGTGGCAGCGTCGAGATACCCGCCAGGGGTGGCAAAGTCAAAGACCACGGCTGCCGCCCCGGCTGCCTCCGCCTCGGCGAGGCCCTTGCGGATGAACGATACGGTCCCTCTCCCGATCTCTCCCTCGATCCGGAGGAGCCAGACTTCAGACGCTCCCCCCGCGATCGTCATCGCCGCACACACAAGCCCGAGAACGAGCAGTCGCCTCATAAGAGACATTGTAGAGAGGATAACGGTCCACGGCCAACTGGCGCCGGCCTCACGTCCCCCGCAGAATGAGGGCGATGGGCAGGCTTGGTGCGGTTGCGACCTTCGCCCACGCAGCGGAGGCTCATCGGGCGCGGGCGGAGTTGGAGTCTCAGGAGGACGAGTGCTGAAGAAGATTCGTCTACGGACGACGCAGCGTGAAGCGGCAAGCGACATCACGGGGGAGATCCAGCAAGCGGTGGTTGAGTCCGGGGTTGGCGAGGGGTTTGTGATCATCTACATCCCCCACGACGCAGCGGCGATCAGCATCCACCGCACCCTCACCGAGGAGAGCGCTCCCAAACTCGACCAATTCCTGGAGGCCGTGAACCCCGATCGGGAAGCGCCGGAGTACACCAAGGCCGCGTTCGTCGCGCCGACCGAGGTGGGGGTCGTGGAGAATGGGCGGATGGTCCTAGGCGAGGACCAGCGCGTGTACTTCTACGAGTTCGACGGACCTCAGGAGCGGTCCGTGTACGTGTACGTGGGAAGTTAGTCAGCGGCGCGCCAGGCGTCATTGAACCGAGAACCCCGCCAACCGACACTCACAGCCAGACCATGGACGCGGTAGTCGTGGACGATCTGACGAAGGAGTACCGGACCCGCAAGGGTCCGGTGCAGGCCCTTACGGGCATCTCGTTCCGGGTGGAACGCGGGGAGATCGTGGGGCTCCTCGGGGCCAACGGGGCGGGGAAGACGACGGCGATCAAGATCCTGTGCGGACTCCTCCGGCAGACGTCGGGACGGGCGGAGGTGTTTGGGGTTCCGTCCTCGCGGCCCGAGGTCGCCCGACACGTGGCGGCACTCCTCGAGGGCTCCCGCAACGTGTACTGGCGGCTGTCGGTGGAGGAGAACCTGCGGTTCTTCGCCGGGCTGCAAGGGGCGCCTCCCCGGGAGGCGCGGCGCCGGACCCAGGGCCTGGTGGCCCAGTTCGGGCTGGAGGACAAGCGGCGGACCACGGCCAACCTCCTCTCCCAGGGGATGAAGCAGAAGCTGGCCCTCGCCTGCGCGCTGGTGAAGGGGACGCCTCTCCTCCTCCTGGACGAGCCGACGCTGGGTCTGGACGTGGAGACGTCCCACGAGCTACGGGGGTTCATCCGCGAGCTGGCCCGGAGCCAGGGGAAGACGGTGCTCCTCTCGTCCCACGACATGGGGGTCGTCGAGGACACCTGCGCCCGGGTGGTCATCCTCGCCCAGGGGCGGGTGGTGGCCGACGACCTCGTCCCCAACCTCCTCGCCCTGTTCCGGACCCGGGCATACCGGGTGAGCCTGCGGGACGGGCTGCCTGACGGGGCGCGGGCGCAGCTGGAGGCGCGCCTTTCGGCGCTACGGCCCCTGGAGGCGGAGCGCGCCTTGGAGGTGGAGCTCCCGCCTGAGCAGGACGTGTACACCCTGATGGACGCCTTGCGCGAGGCCGGCGTCGCCGTGGAGGGGGTCAGCCGCGCGGAGCCAAACCTGGAGGACGTGTTCCTGCGCATCGTGCGGGGTCAGAACGAGGGAGAGCGATGAGCCGTCTGTGGACGTTCCTCGCCGTGCTCACCCGGTTCTTCATCGAGCTGAAGCGGTACCCCTTCAACACCCTCTCCGGCTTGGCCACGCTGTACCTCATCTTCCTTCTCTTGTTCGCCGGGGCCCGCTACGCCCAAGGGTTGGGTGTAAACCTGTTCGGGGAGAGCCTGGAGGGACTGGTGGTGGGGTTTCTGGTGTGGACGTTCGCCATCGCCGCCTACTCCGATCTCTCCTGGGAGCTGATGCGGGAGGCCCAGCAGGGGACGCTGGAGCAGCTGTACATGTGCCCGTTGGGGTTCCGGTTCGTGACCTTATCGTGGATCGCCGGATCGTTCCTAACAAGCCTGGTCATGGTGGCAGCGCTGCTCGGGCTGATGATGGTCACCACCGGGCACTTCCTGCGGCTCCCGCTGGGGACGCTCCTCCCGCTTCTCTTCCTCACCCTGGCCCCGGTGTACGGGATCGGATTCTTGATGGCCGGGCTGGCCCTGGTGTACAAGCGCATTCAAGCGTTCTTCCAGGTCTTGCAGTTCGTGTTCGTGGCCCTGGTCGCCCTCCCGTCCGATGCGGCGTGGGGCAAGGCCCTTCCCCTGTCGCTCGGGACGCGGCTCCTCGGCCGGGCGATGGTGGACGGGGAGACCCTGTTCACCCTTCCCCTCGGGGATGTCCTCGTCCTGATCGGGACCGGTGCGTTCTACCTTCTGCTCGGGATCGGCGTGTTCCGGTTGTTCGAGGGGATCGCCAAGGACCGCGGGCTGCTGGCCCACTACTGAGGCGCCACCGGACTTGGCACAATCGGCCCGAGGCAGTACTATCACAGTGTACTCCCCGGTAGCTCAGTTGGCAGAGCAGCCGGCTGTAGCCACATGCAGCCTCTGCGGGAAACCGCAGTCGAAACACCGGGCGAATTCAGGGAAGCCTGCCCCGGTTGGCGAGAGGCCGATCGGAACGGTAATCCTGAGCGGAGCCTGCCGAAAGGGCGAGAGTAGGCAGGAACGTGCAGAGACTAGAGGCTGAGGAGCCCTTACCGATAACGCCTCACAAGCGCCCGGCGCCCTACCCTGGAGACAGGCGGGTGATGAGATAGTCCAAGCCCGGCAGAAATGCCGGGGCACTTGTAACCGGCGGGCCGGAGGTTCGAGTCCTCCCCGGGGAGCCAGCCCTGTTCAGGTCTGTTATCGCCGCTTCGTGCCATCTGGAACAGCTGCCCGTCCGGGGACTGCTGTCTCGATCCGGAACAGGTTCTCGCCTCAACGCCTCAACCTCCCACGATCCAGATCCTAGCTCTTCCTCAGGACCGCATTCAGGGGCTGAGTCAGTGATCTTCAGACGGTGGGACCCGCTTCTCCCATACATCCCCGTGTTCTTCATCGGCCTGTACTACTTCATTGCGTCGTTCGCACAGAAGCCCCAAGCCCTGGCCGACCCGTAGGCTGTCCATCTTCAGATCGCCTGGGATCGGGTTCGTGTGATCGGTGGCGACGGCCCGCGAAGCGTCTGTTGCGATGGCAAACCTCGCTCCCCCGCGGCAGCGGTTGTGGGGCACGAGCTTCGCAGGGCAGCCACCCGACCGCCCCGTCCGCTAGAATGCGGCGGAGGTGGTGACAATGCGTGGGTTGAGCATCGCCCCGACCGGCGATATCATTTGGGAGTACGTCCGTGGCGCGGCGAATGAAGAGATCGTGATGCAGGCGCTGGAGACAGGAGAAGGGGAGCTCGTCCTGTGCCTCGCGATCAACCAGGACGGCGGCCTCGCCAAACTCGACGCAGACGGCAACGTCGTCTGGTCTCGCCGCTTCGAGCTTGCCGGCTGGCAGTTCGGCTCTCAGATCGCAGCTGCGGAGGATGGCTTCCTTCTTGCCGGATTCGCGATGGCCCCGAGCCGTCAAGCCGACATCTGGTTGGGTCGCTGCTCATCCGATGGGCGACTGGACTGGCATAGCTCGTTCGGCGATCCGGCCTCCGATGACTACGCAACAGCTCTGCTCGCCCTCCCCGATGGCACGTACGTGATTGGGGCACTCGGCAGCGGGATGCCTCTCATCCACATCGATGAAACAGGGAACACCTTGTGGCGGAGGTCCCTCGCTGGGAGCCGGGTTCACATGGTCTCCGATGTGATCCAGCTTTCCGACGGCGGTTTCCTCGCCGCAGGGCTGGTTGAGATCCAGGGGGGCCGTTCCTACGACGCGGTCCTCGTCCGGACGGATGTTGAAGGCCGGGTCGGGATTCCATGAGGAGGTCCCATAGGCACGCGTCGCCCGCATTTGTGCCTCACGTAGGAGTGGCATGCGCATGTGCGAGCTGACGGAGGAGGATCGGGCCATCACTGTCAGGGCCGTTCCTACGTGTCTTCGCCTCCTCGCTCCTGGCAAGCTGTACGAGCAGGAGATCCATATCCCCGTCTTCAGGTAGGGCGTCATAGCGGCGCGCTCTCAGGCGATCGGTCCGCAGACAGTGCAGAAGCGGGCTAGCAGCCTGCGTGAGAACTCGCCGCGGAGCCTTCGGCCACCTGCCTGCCCTGCCTGCAGCAGGCAGGCGCGGAGAAGATCGGATCCCCGCGGTCAGGTTTCGGTCTCCGAACAAGATGTGAGCACCCAAAGTAAGCGCGAATCACGCTTCTGAACATCAGTTTCTGCCGACCCTCCACCTTGCCGCGCCGGACAGCGGGGGTCTGCGCGCCGCAGGCCCGCGTGCCGTAGGTCCGCGGACCACCGGATTTCCACACGGGCTGCTGGGCGAGATTCGGAGCGAGCGGAGCGTACGGCAGTCGAGATTCAGCATCTCGGAGGGCCTATCGCCTGTCGCCCTCTCTTCGTGAGGCAAGAAGAGGATCGACCTCATTCAGGTCCGATTCGCAAGGAGCGGTTCAGTCAACGAACAGCGTTGGCCACAGGCTCCCATCTGGAGTATCGTGGTTCGGATGCGCTCAATGCCAGGAGTGACGATTCGGATCGCTGGACCCTCAGATGCGCAAGCCGTTGCGGCGCTCCTCATGGAATTGGGCTGTGCCGTCCACCGTAGCCAGGTTCAAGACCGCCTTGGCCGACTGGTGGGTTCAGTCTCAGATCGCATCTTCCTCGCTCTGGTGGATGATCATGCTGTCGGTTTGCTTGGGATACACATCGTACCGCTCCTGCACCGCCATGCACTCGGTCGGATCACAGCACTGATTGTGACGGAGGGGCATCGTGGTCGAGGCATTGGCTCGCGGCTTCTTTCCCTGGCTGAGGAGTGGGCGGTGTCTGAGGGATGCAGCCAGATCGAACTCAACAGCGGGGATCACCATGCGAAGGCCCATGCCTTCTATGAGCGCCAGGGGTATCACACGGACGACAGGCGCTTCATCAAGGAAGATGAGGATCTCGGGTAGCGAGGCCATCACATGAGTTTCGTGCGTACTGGGTCCCAAGGCTCTCTGCCGGTCATTGCCCCCGGATGGTCGACAGATCTGCTGGCCCGTGGCCCTGGGTCCCGATGTGTCTTGTGAGCTTCCTTCACGTGGCAGAGCAGTGACCTCCTCCAGCCAGCACTTCTTTCTCAACATCCCGGGCTCTTCTTTGCCCAATCCTGGTCCGCACGTCGGGTCAGACCTGGATAGCCCCTGTGGCCTCGGCAAGTGGAGCTAGACACCAGCGAGGGGAGGCGAACCCTCCCCTCGCTGAAAGGCGGGAGCGCGGCTCACCCTGAGCCGCGCAGATGTGCGAGGTGTTCCTCAACGGCTTTCGCTTCGGCCTGCAGGTCAGCGAGGTACGCCTCGATCTTGGCGATCCTCTCCTCGCGACTTTTGAACCGGCGGTGGAAGCCCATTCCTGATCCCGCGCCGCAGCAGTCCTCCCCATGGTGAGCGGCAGGAGTGGTTCCGCAGCACTCGCCTGTTGAGTGCGTCATCGGTTCGTCGCAATCGCAGGTTGGGCTAAGGCTGATGACGAACGCCTTGGCTCGCGCGTGTGCATGGTGTCCGTGCATGGCTCTCACCTCCTTTCCTCTGGTGGCAGAGATTCGTACTCGCTCAAGAACCGGCTCAGTCGGTCGCGGGTGTGTCTGAGATGCACTGCCCAGGCGTGGAGGTGCTCCCGCCCCATGTCAGTGATCGCGTACACGCGCCGAGCGGGACCAGTTCCGGTCGTATCCCAAGCGGAGTTGACGAGACCTCCTTCCTCGAACCCGCGTAGGGTGCGGTAGAGAAAGCCGGGATCGAACCCAAGGGCGTCCTCGGCCTCGCCGGTCCGCTCAAGAAGCTCGTAGCCGTGGGCCGGGGCGTGAGCGAGTTGAAGGAGAAGCCAGCAGTGCGTGAAGCCTCGGACCTTCGCTCGCCCTGGCGGACAGCACTCCGCTTCTCCGCCATGGTGGCCGCAGTCTCTCTGGTGTTCGCCTGGAGTTTCTACATGACTCATATACATAGATGATACCAGCCGCTAGCCCGTTGTCAAGGGTGATCTACCTGACGTGCTATCGAGGAACTGGTCTACAGATGAGGTGAGTCCTTGGCCAGGCTGATGCAACGAAGGAGGGGGGGACATCGGGCCATAGGGATCCAGCTCATGCTCTTGTGATGGCCTCTTGAAGAGACTTCAGCTACTTGAGCAGCTCGATGATCCGGCTCCAACTGTGAATCGTTCGGCCGCTCGACACAACGGCAACAGCCGGCTTCCCCCAGCGCCTCTGACTCACGGCTGGCACCTCAAGCCTCGATAAGCACAAGAGAAACAACCGGTCCGTGGCGAGTTTGAAAGTAGTGTCCATGGCCCTGCGGGCCACCCTTGCGGATGTGAATCCCAGGGGGATTCTCTGGTCAGTCCTCTACGGGAAGCCACGCCCTAGAACACTGTAGGGGTCAATGGTCACGCCGCTCGGTCGTGCAAGGGCCGTGCGTCACCGGCCCGTCCGCCGGGCCGGCTCGCTTGCAGGCTGTGGTGCCCCCCACTAACCTCTCCGCCATGTCCGACACAACCGTGCTGCCCGAACGCTCGGCCGTCCCGGTCGAGGAGACCTGGGACCTCGAAAGCGTGTTCGCCACACCGCAGGACTGGGAAGCGGCCTGCCGGGAACTCCTGGCGCAGCTGCCAAAGCTGGCCGGTTACCAAGGTCGCCTGAAGGAAGGCCCATCCGTCCTGCTCGAGTTCATCCCGCTCTACGAGGACGCCGCCCGCCTGGTGGGGAAGATCTTCGTCTACGCGAGCAATGCCTCCGCGGTCGACGCGCTCGACCAGGCGGCGACAGCCCGCAGCGGGCAGGCGCGCGGCCTCTTCGCCCGGTTCGGCGCAGCCGTCGCGTTCATGAGCCCGGAGCTCGTGGCGATCGGGTTCGACACCCTGCGCCGGTGGATGGACGAGACGCCGGACCTGCGGTTCTTCGCTCACTACGTGGATCAGCTTGAGAAGCAGCAGGCCCACGTGCGCTCGGGCGACGTGGAGGAGGTGTTGGCGCTGGTCTCCGACCCTCTGTCCGCGCCGTACAGCGTCTTCAACAGCCTCACCGGCGCGGATATGACGTTCAGGCCAGCCACCGACAGCGGAGGCAAGGCGCTGGAGGTGGGACAGGCGAGCATCGAGTCGCTGCGGACGCACGCCGACCGTGCCGTGCGGCGGACGGCGTGGGAGAGCTATGCCGACGGATACCTCGGGCTGAAGAACACGCTCGCCAGCTCGCTCCTCGGAGCGTTCAAGACTGACGTGTTCAGGATGCGCACCCGCGGTTACTCCTCCAGCCTGGAAGCGTCACTCTCGCCCAATTTCATCCCGGTGGAGGTGTTCCACAACCTCATCGAAGTCTTCCGACGGAACCTGCCCACGTGGCACCGCTACTGGGCGCTCCGCCGCAAGGTCCTCGGCTACGACGCGTTCCACGTGTACGACATCAAGGCCCCGCTCACGGGGCACAAGCCGGCGGTGCCGTTCGAGCAGGCGATCGACTGGATCTGCGAGGGGATGAAGCCGCTCGGCGAGGAGTACGTCGGGGTGCTGCGGCGGGGCTGCCTCGAACAGCGCTGGGTCGACCGCGCACGCAACCGGGGCAAGCGCGAAGGCGCCTTTTCGAGCGGCTCTCAGGGTACCCATCCGTTCATCATGATGAGCTACGCCGACGACGTGTTCAGCCTGAGCACCCTCGCGCATGAGCTTGGTCACTCCATGCATTCCTACTACAGCCGCCTGAGCCAGCGCATGGTCTACAGCCGCTACGGGTTGTTCGTTGCCGAGGTGGCGTCGAACTTCAACCAGGCGATGGTACGGGACCACCTGTTCCGCACCCTGACCGACAAGGCGCTCCAGATCTCGCTGATCGAAGAGGCGATGTCGAACTACCACCGCTACTTTTTCATCATGCCGACGCTCGCGCGTTTCGAGCTCGAGATCCACGGGCGCGTCGAGCGCGGTGAGCCGGTGAGCGCCGACACGCTCATCGGGGTCACAGCAGACCTGTTCCGCGAAGGCTACGGTGACGAGGTGGTCTTCGACCGCGAGCGGATCGGCATCACGTGGGCTCAGTTCCAGCATATGTACATGAACTTCTACGTCTACCAGTACGCCACCGGGATCTCCGGCGCGCACGCCCTGGTGCAGAGAGTCCTCGCGGACGGCGAGGCTGCCGCCGGGCGCTACCTGGACTTCCTCAAGTCGGGCGGCTCGCGCTATCCGCTCGACGGGCTCGAGCAGGCGGGGGTCGACCTGAGATCGCCGGAGCCGGTGGAGGCGGCGTTCGCCAACCTCGCCGCGCTGGTGGACCGGCTCGAGGGGCTGCTGGGGTGAGTCCAAGGCGCGCCGGCAGGTTCGCCCCCCGACAGCCTCTCGGCGTCCTGGAGGTGGCGGTGCAGATCGCGTCCGCGCCGCCGCCGGAACGGTACGACCGGGTTCCCTACCCCATCGCCTCAGTGACGACGGTGCCCCCCGCGTTGCCTGGCCGAGAGCCGTCTCCGTAGCGGACTGCCGGCATGACCTGCCCCCCGCAGTGGGTCCCCTGAGATCTGACTACACCAACTCGACACGGGGTTCTTCCTCTCGGTATCAGGCCTGACTGAAGAAGGCGCGGGAGTGGGAGAATGAGCTCGGCCGACTCCCTATCGCTTCGTCCGCGACTCCGCTGAGGCCCCATCGTTAGCGCCCAGAGAGTCGGCGCGTCGCTGCTTGGCCTGCTCAGAGGCCCACTGATCCTCCGCTTCCTGGAGTTCTCGCCTACGTTCCGCCAATCTGGCTTCGGCTTGAGCCTTCAGCACGAAGGTCGCCCGGAGCTTTGCGGGTATAGCCGACAGTTCGGATGTGGCCGCACGCTCCGTTACCGCCCTTCTTGGGTACTTGAACCCTCTTGTAGTTTGGAGCTTCAGCACTTCCAATCTGTGTTCGAGACTTGTTGTGGCCTCATCGGCACGGTTCAGGCTCTCTTCGGTCCTGCTTACTGCGCGACGTGCGTCGTCAAGGTACTCGGGTACCTGCTCATTACGTGCCGCAGCTCTTGCCATTCTCCGTTCCCCCTCCTATGACTGAGGCGTTCACAGTCGTCCGCCCGTTCCTGGGGGCAGCACAGCGCATGACAGTCTTCCAGTCCGGAAAGCCGCGTGTGACCTCGACCTCCACCCCAACGAGCGATCTTCCAGCGTAATGTCAGCTGGGCCCCGGCAGCATGTTCCGCCGAGGTTCATCCTTGGCGATCAGGGCAATACCTCGACCTCATCGTCCCATAGTCACTTGATGGGCCCGTGCCCCGCGAGCAGAGCGAAACTGATCGCGCGTGTCTTGTGACGCACCCTCAAGATCCTAGCTCGTCCATTGTACACCTCATGTCAAGCGGCCGAGCAGCCTGGAGACATTCTCTAACCCAACTTCTACAGTTGGTTTTGAAGAGTCGGCTTCTGTGGGTCATTTCGGGATGCAGACTCAGGCCTTGGCACCATGCGGGAGAGCCTCCCGCACCGGAGTGGGGATGGCGACCCCTGTGGCCCGGGACACCCTGCCACTTGCTCCCATAGACGGGGAAGCGCAGGATTCAGTCTCTGCTGTGATGACGGACCGCGGCTTCCAGCGCCTCGTCAAGGTCCCGTACCACGTCTCCCCACTTCACCGCGTGCCCTCTCTGTACCAGTCGAACGCAGAGATCGTGCCGCACTGCGAGAGCGAGAAAGCTCACGAAGATGCGCCCGGCGATCGCCACAGCTTGCCTGTCGGAGATCGGGCGCGTCTCCAGTAGGTCATTCGCCCCCCCGGAGAACTGCTGTATGGTGAGAGAACGCTTGTACTGACGCCAACGCGACTGCCGAGCAGTCGGTGTGCGTCCCGAGTGACATGCCCCCCGCAGCAGGTCCGCTCTCGGGTCGGTCTGCCAGACCTTCCGGGTAGCCCCATCTTTGGTCCACGGTCAAGGTCCAGATGTCGGCTCTGCATTGCGGCTCCAACAGCGATCAGTTCCGCGATGTAATGCGCAGGCGCCTGATTCCCAGGGTGGAGTGCGGTCGCGTTTCGTCTTCTCCCTCCTCTGCTTCCCCACTCCCATCTGCGGAGGCAGATCAGCAGGTTATCTGAAGTTGACACAACTCACTGCAGCACCTAAAGTGCTGATCATCTCAGTTGTTCCGGTTCGGAAGGAGGCCTGCACAGATGTTCAGTGATCGAACTCGGAAGCGCGCGAAGTCTTTGGGATGGGCAGTGGGCTTGGGGTTGGTCGTGCTCTGGGTGGCGACGGCCACGGTCGGTGGCGCCCCTCCGGGTCCCCGGGACAGCTACTTCTTCGTACCGGGAAACCACGGGGTCCTCCACGGTGCGACCGAAGAGGCGTTTCTGAGGCACTGGGGCCAAGGAGACGTAAGCATCTACGCCACCAAGGACGGGGAGAAGGAGATCGTCTTCCCACTGGCTCTCCTCGGCATCTTCGTGGCGGATCCCGTGGAGCTCGTTGAGGTCGCCTTCTCATTCAAGACCTGGGGAGAGCCGACCCGGATCACCCGAGTCCGTGTCTACCGGACGAAGTTGGACGGGTCCTACCGGACGATCCTCGATGAGTGGCCGGCCGAAGGTTGGACGGGCCCGGAATGGCGCGTGCTCACGTTCCCCATCACCAGTGATGACCTCATCGCTGTTGATGATGGCCAGGTGGCCGTGCGGGTAACGTGCTTCATCCCCGAAGGGCAGAGGGTAGAGTTCACCGGCGTGAGGCTGAGGGTCAAGTAGGACATCCCCACTGCGGATCCAGAACACCGGGACCTGACTCGCTGGGCGACCGGGCCCCGGTGTTCGGGCGGCACGAGGTGGACCCAGCGGTGAGGAGTCGACGGGTGTAGTGCGCACCCACCAGCGCAGAACCAACGGCCCCGACGGCGATCTTCGCCTTCCCTAAAGAGAACGGACCTCATCAGTGCGGCCAAGGGCAGTTCGCAGATCGCCCTCCGGGCCCATGCTTGACTCAACACAACGACAGCCCTCCCCAGCGATCCTGACACCGCAAGCCTCGATCGATTCAGCAGAAATCACCAGTCCATGACGAGTGTGAACAGCAGTCCTCCCCGGGGCGCCACGTCCTCAACGCCCATTTCTTAGGGGGAGGTACGCCTTGTTCGGAACGCGCGAACGTCCCTTCTTGCATCCGCCCGGCAGGGCCACCTTGTTTGCCGAGATCATCGGGGCGCACTACCATCCTCCCACACTCGAACTCACCGGAGGTGGGCAACGCATGCACAAGCTCCTGCGTGTAGACATGAGCAAGCGAACGGTGGCCTACGAGGATCTCCCCAAGCGCTACAGCCAGATGGGCGGCCGCTGGCTGACTTCGCGGATCGTCGCCGACGAGGTTCCCCCCACCTGTCATGCTCTGGGTCCGGAAAACGTCGCAGTGATCGCCCCGGGTATCGTTACGGGAACCCCAGCCCCCACTTCATCTCGCATCTCGGTGGGCGCCAAATCACCGCTCACAGGTACGATCAAGGAGAGCAATTCCGGAGCCGCCTTGAGCCCGAAGCTGGCCCGCCTGGGCATTCGCGCGGTCATCATCGAAGGGCAAGCGAAGCCCGGTGAGTTCTCCCTCCTCCGGATCAGCAAGGACGGCGCGTCGCTTTCCCCCGCCGCTCCGTGGACCGGGATGGGCCTCTACGAAGCGTTCCCCGCCCTGTTCGACGCGCATGGAGGCGTGCAGCGGGTCGGGATCATGGCGATCGGCACGGCGGGCGAGATGCGGATGGCGTCGGCTGGAGTGGCGTTCAACGATCTCTCAGGCCGACCAAGCCGTTACGCAGGCCGTGGTGGACTGGGGGCCGTACTGGGGAGCAAAGGGCTCAAGTTCGTGGTCGTGGACGATACGGACGCTCCAAAGCGGGAGATTCGCAACAAGGACCTGTTCGCAAGCGGCCGCGCCAAACTCGCCCATGCTCTGGCCACCCACGCCATCACCAAGCCCAAAGGGGCGCTCAACGCGTACGGCACCGCAGTCCTCATCAACATCATCAACGAGGCGGGCGCGCTGCCCTCCCACAACTTCCGCGAGGGGCGGTTCGCCGGGGCAGCGAAGATCGCGGGCGAGGCGATCTTCGAGGGGAACAAGTCCCGGCTTGGGAAGGAGCTCTAGAACCACCCGTGCAGCCCGGGCTGCACCATCCAATGCTCGAACACCTGGCACAGGCCCGACGGGAGCGAGCACACGTCGTGCATCGAGTACGAGTCGGACTGGGCACTCGGAGCCAACTGCGGGATCGACGATCTCGACGTGATTGCTGAGCTGAACCAGCTCTGCAACGACTACGGCCTGGACACGATCGAGACGGGGGGCACGCTCGCTGTGGCGATGGAAGCCGGGGTGGCGAAGTTCGGTGACGGGCAGCGGGCGATCGAGCTTCTCCACGAGATCGGCCGGGGCACGCCGCTCGGCCGGATCCTTGGCGCCGGGGCCGTGGTCACGGGTCGGGTGTTCGGAGTGGAGCGGGTCCCCGCCGTGAAGGGGCAGAACATGCCCGCCTACGACCCACGAGCGATCAAGGGGATCGGAATGACGTACGCCATCTCCACGATGGGCGCCGACCACACCTCAGGGTACACGATCGCCCCGGAGATCCTTGGGGTGAGCGGGAAGGCTGACCCACTGGAAGCGGGCAAGACGGACCTCGTGCGGAACTTCCAGTTCGCTACGGCATTCCTCGACTCGACCGGGCATTGTCTGTTCACCGCGTTCGCGATCCTCGACATCCCCGAAGGGCTGGAAGGAATGGTAGAAGAGTGCAACGCGATCCTCGGCACGCATTGGACGACGGCCGATGTGGCCCGGATCGGGGAGGAAGTCATCGCCATCGAGCGGGCGTTCAACAAGGCGGCCGGGTTCACCGAGGCCCATGATCGGCTCCCGGGGTTCATGGCCCGCGAGAAGCTCCCGCCCCACGACGTGGTGTGGGATGTCCCCGACGAAGAACTGGACAAGGTCCATCGGCTGTAGGTCATCGTGACGGCAACGGTCGAGGTGCACCTTTACGGGCGGCTGCGCCGGTTCGCTCCCGCGCGAGAACCGACCGGCGAGTCGGTTGCCTCTGTTCCGGTGCAGGCTGAGGACACGATCGTCGCTGTGACAGAACGAATGGGCATCCCTGCGGAGGAGCTGGGCACGAACCTGTTTGTGAACGGCCGGTATGTACACCCTGCCCATCGGGTCCTCCCTGGAGATCGGATAGGGCTGTTCCCCAACGACATGAACCTTCTCTACCGCTGGTACTTCGCTCTCCTCGGCGGCGATGATCACGGTTGACGTCTGCCTGTACGCGGATCTCGGGCGGTACGCGCCCCACCTCCAGGTGGGGCAGCCGCAGTCGGTAGCCGCCCCTGCGGGGACGACAGCGGGAGGACTCCTCCACAGACTCGGAATATCGGTCAACGTGGTGCGGCTTGTGTTCGTGAACGGGCGGTCCCGCCCGCTCGACCACGTGCTGGCGGACGGCGATCGGGTCGGGATCTTTCCCCCGATCGGCGGGGGCTAACGGCCTACGCAGGCACAATCCTCCCGTGCTGCGTTGAGAAGAAGACTTTTGCGGGGAGCCAGGGAGAACGCGCCGCCTCTTTGGCGCTCCAGCCGAGGGACTTTCTGTTGACAGGATCGTCCGTCCCGCCCACTGCTGCGCACCCACGGGCATCGGCGTCTCCTCTCGCCCGGCAACCCCTGCGGCCTCGCTTCGCGGGCGCGAGCCAGCGGTACCCCTTAACGTTGAGCGGATGAGCTGCGGCGCGAAGCGCCGTCCGCTGCACGGAGTTGTTCGACACCTTACGCCTCATCCGCCTCATCAAAGTAGTCCGAGTCGACCCGCTTCACGTGGAAAGTCCTGGCCGTGCTGATACCGACCTCGAAGTCGACCATGAGCTCCGCGAGACGACGACCGTCGATGAGAACCACCTTAGGCTCGATCTGTTCAACATAGGAGGCCGCCTCCGCGGAGAAGGCGCCAGTAACGGTGCGCACCCCTTCTTCGGGCATTCGCGACTGGACTAGGACTCGGGAGCAGCCCGCCGAGCCGCTTCACGAGAGACAACAGCACGCTATCATCTCCTGGCGATGAGAACGAGGCGGATCAAGGACCTGCCTGAGCACGATCGGCCACGGGAGAAGCTCCGCGCCCGCGGCCCCCAGGCCCTGTCGGACGCCGAGCTCCTGGCGGTCCTCATCCACACCGGGACGAAGGGGCAGAGCGCGATCGAGCTCGCGTCGGTGGTGCTGAAGGCGGCCGGTCCGAACCTGTCCCGATGGGGACTGACGGAGTTCACGCGGTTGGCCGGGGTGGGCGAGGCGAAGGCGTGCCAGATCCTCGCCGCCCTGGAACTCGCCCGCCGGCACTTCCAGCGCGGCCCGAGGCGGGTCGAGGTGCCCGAGGACGCGCTCCCGTACCTCGCTTCGATTCGCGATCGGAAGCAGGAGCACTTCGTCTCTCTGACGCTCAATGGCGCCCACGAGGTGATCGAGTCGCGGGTGGTCACGGTGGGCCTCCTCACCTCGAGCCCGGTCCACCCCCGCGAGGTGTTCGCCGACGCGATCTCCGACCGCGCGGCGGCGGTGATCCTCGCCCACAACCACCCGTCGGGAAACCTTGAACCAAGCGCAGACGACCTCGCCCTCACCCGTCAACTCGTCGAGGCGGGGAAGATCCTCGGGATCGAGGTCCTCGACCATCTGATCCTGACCAAGACCGGTTGCACGTCACTTCGGGAACGGGGCCACATCCCCTAGAACCGGGGGGTGATGGAGAACAGCCGACACGCGCTGTCCCAGGTGATCGCTGCGAGCTCGGCCACGGGCATACCCCGCACGGTGGCCAGCCGCTCAGCCACGAGGCGGACCTTCCCCGGGTCGTTGCGCTGTCCTCGGAACGGCTCGGGCGGGAGGTAGGGCGAGTCGGTCTCGGGGAGGATCCGGTCCAGGGGGATCGCGGCTGCCGCCTGGCGGAGCGACTCGTTCTTCCGGTAGGTGAAGGGGCCCCCGATCCCGAGATGGAGCCCGAGGGACACGATCTCCCGGGCGCGGTCCGCGTCGCCTGCGAAGGCATGCACCACCCCGCGGGGGGGCCGCTCCTCGCGGAGCACGGCGATAAACGTCTCCCACGCCGACCGCTCGTGGAGGATCACCGGAAGCTCCAGCCTTCGCGCCAGTCGCAGCTGAGCGCGGAACGCCCGCACCTGGCCGTCCCGCGGGGACAGGTCGCGGTAGAAGTCGAGCCCACACTCCCCGACCGCCACCGCCCCCCGACGCAGAAGCTCCTCCAATTTCGCCTCTGCCGTGGGGGTGAACGACTTCGCGTCGTGGGGGTGCACGCCGCAGGAGGCGAACACGAACGGGTAGCTCCTCGCCAGGCCAAGCGATGCCTCGGAGGAGCGGAGGTCTGCCCCCACGTTGAGAACGGCCACACGCGACTCGCCGAGCTTCCGGATAAGGTCAACGCGATCCCCGTCGAACTGAGGGAAGTCCATATGGGCATGGGTATCGAACAGCCGCAACGGGATCTAGCCCTCGATCTCGGTGAGCGCCTCGCCCAGGGCCGCGAACAGGTCCGTAGGAAGAACTCCCCGGGGCGAGCGTCGGGCAGCAAGCAGATCTGCAGCGCAGCCGTGGACGAACACTCCCCCGCACGCTGCGTCCCGCGGACTTGCGCCACCCGCCCACAGGCCGCCGATCACCCCCGCCAGGATGTCTCCCGACCCGCCGTGGGAGAGGGCGGTGTTCCCGGTCGCGCTGAGGGACACACGCCCCTCAGCGTCGGCAATCGCCGTGGGGGGGCCCTTGAGGACAACGACGCTTTTCCACTTCCGCGCCGTGTCCTTGGCCCAGCGGATCTTGTCGGAAACGATCGCAGCGGGGTTTGCCCGCACCAGGCGGGCGAACTCGCCGGGATGGGGGGTGAGGATGACCTCCCTGTGGTCACCTCTCAGGAGGTCTGGTTCTTGGGCGAGGGCGACCAAGGCGTCGGCGTCGAGGACGAGCCGGACGCCGGACCGGAGGAGGGATCGCACCACCTCCACCGGGCCGGGGCCTCGGCCTAAGCCGGGACCCACCACGGCAGCATCCACGTCCTCGGCGAGACGCACAGCCTCCTCAGCTGCCTTCGGAGAGAACATGCCGCCCGCGGCCGGTCCGGGGTGAACGAGGGCTTCCGGCACAAGCCCGGCCACGACCGGGAACACGGGCGCCGGGGTGAGAACGTGCACCAGTCCCGCTCCGGCCCGCAGCGCGCCTTCGGCGGCGAGGGCGGCGGCCCCCACCATTCCCACCGACCCGCCCACCACGAGGACCTTCCCGAACGTCCCCTTGTGCCCGTACCGGGGTCGGGCGGGAAGCAGGGCTCGCACGTCGCTGGCCTCCAGAACCTCGGCCAGCGTTTCTGCCTCCGACCAGAGGTCCGGGGGGTAGGCGATGTCCACCGGCCGCACCTCCCCGCAGAACTCCGCCGCCGGGGGGAGGAGGTGGCACGGCTTGAAACAGCCCATGGCCAGCGTCAGCTCGGCCCGCACCGCCGGCCCGGGGATCGTCCCCGTGTCCGCGGCCAGTCCGGACGGGAGGTCCAGCGCCACCACCGGGCGGCGGGCGGCGTTCACGGCCTCGATCGCCATGCAGGCCACTCCCTGCGCCGCGCCGGACGATCCTACTCCGAGGATCCCGTCGAGGACGAGATCGGACTCCGCCAGCCACGTTTCGAGAGCGGCGGCATCGGCTTCGCTCCCCACCCGAAGGACGTTCTCCGGAAACGAGGCCTGAAAAGCGGAGGCCTGGTCGGCAGCAGGCCCCTCGGGATCCCCAAGAATCACCGCCCGCGGATCGGCGCCCCACAGCCCCAGCCACCGCGCGGCGGACAGGGCGTCACCCCCGTTCCCCCCCTTCCCGCACACGGCAAGGACGCGCGTGTCGGCGAGGTGCGGATCCCACAGCCGAATCACCCGTGCGGCCCCGTGCCCTGCGGACTCCATGAGGAGAAGAGGCGCGACCCCCAGGTGCGCTGCGCGCGCGTCGAGATTCCGTACCGCTCTGGAGGATAGCACCTTCAGCATGGGAGGGATTCTAGGCCGGAGTTCGCGGTGCGCCAAGCGTCTAGAACCTGCGCCGCAACTTCGCGGGGGGAGAGGCGTGTGACGTCCAGCCACTGCACGCCCGATTCGGAACGGAAGAACGCGAGCTGCCGGCGGGCGTAAGCCCTGGTGTTCTTCACGATCCGCCGCTGAGCCTCCTCGAGATCGCACGCACCGCCGAAGTGGGCGGACAGCTCCTGGTACCCGATCGTCCGGACGGCGGGGACGTCAGGGGGGAGGCGCCGATCCCCCAGGCGCCTTGCCTCCTCCACCAACCCTGCCACGAACATGCGCCGCACTCGCTCCTCGATCCGCCGATGGAGTTCGTCGCGATCGAGCGTGAGC
This sequence comes from Acetothermia bacterium UBA7521, assembly GCA_002479455.1. Lineage (GTDB taxonomy): Bacteria > Bipolaricaulota > Bipolaricaulia > Bipolaricaulales > Bipolaricaulaceae > Bipolaricaulis. The sequence continues at coordinate 11,891 of DLNB01000029.1, read as the reverse complement.
CCAACCCTGACGAGCGGCCAGGGGAACGTCACCTCGCTCCCCCACGCTGCGGACAGGGGCCGTCCCGTCAGGCGATACACCTCCAACGCGCGGGTGAGGCGCACCCGGTCCGCGGGGTGAATCCGCGCCGCCGACGCCGGATCGACGCGCTCAAGCTCGGCGCGGAGTGCGGCGAGGGTCTGTTGACCGAATGCTTCTCGCAGGTGAGGGTCTGCGGGCGGGCCGGCGAAGATCCCGCGGGTGAGGGCGCGCACGTAGAGGGTGCCTCCACCGACGATGATCACCCGCCGCTTCCGGGCGTGGATCTCCGCGACGAGTCGCTCGCAGTCGGAACGAAAGCGCACCGCATCGTAGGTTTGTCCGGGGTCGAGCATACCGACGAGGTGGTGGGGAACTCGATCCAGCACTTCAGGTGGCGGCCTGTCGGTTCCGATCTCGAGACCGCGGTAGATGGCCCGGGCATCGGCCGAGATGATCTCAGCGTTTGTCTTCTCCGCGACCGCCACCGCCACCGCAGACTTGCCGGTTGCGGTGGGGCCGAGGAGAAGGAGGACCGTCATTCCTCTTCGGAAAGGAGGAGTTCGCGCAGCGAGCGCAGGGAGCGATGCCGTGCCGGGTACTTCAGCTTCTCCAGCGCCTTCAGTTCGAGCTGCCGCACCCGCTCGCGGGTGATCTCGAACTGGCTGGCGACCTCCTTCAGTGTCCGGGGATGCCCATCGAGAAGGCCGTACCGCAGCTCGAGGATCTCCCGCTCCCGCGGTTCCAGCTCGGCCAGGGCATCTCGCAGTTCATCGCGCAACCGGGCGTGGAGGGCCTCCCGCACCGGAGACAGGGCGGACACGTCGGCGATGAAGTCGCCCAACGTGTCGTCGTCCTCGTCGGACAGGGGGCGTTCGAGCGACGTGGTGAACGCCGCCGCCTGCTCGATCTTCTTCACCCGGTCCACGCTCGTGCCCAGGAGATCCGCGAGTTGCTCGTAGCTCGGAGGGATCCCGTGCTCGCGGATGTAGTCGCGCCGCAGCCGACCGAGCTCTTGAACGGCCTCCATCGTGTGCACAGGGACGCGGATGGTGCGCGCCTGGTCCCCGATGGCGCGGGTGATCGCCTGCCGAATCCACCACGTGGCGTAGGTCGAGAACTTGTACCCCTTGCGCCAATCGAACTTCTCCACCGCTCGCATGAGCCCAATGTTTCCCTCTTGGATGAGGTCGAGGAACGACAAGCCGCGGTGCATGTAGCGCTTGGCAATGGACACCACAAGCCGCAGGTTGGACACGGCGAGCCGCTCCCGCGCTGCGTCGCCCTCGTGCAGGATCCGCTCCAACTCTCTTTTCCGTTCTGCATCGGCAACTCCCTGGGCCAATTCCTCAATCGCCGCGGTACCCGCCTCGATCTTCTGGGCAAGCTCCGCCTCATCTTCTCGGGTGAGAAGCGGCACCCGGCCGATCTCTCGGAGGTATGTACGCACGGGGTCACGGCCCCGCTCGGCGGGTTCCTCGTCGGGTTCCGTCTCCGCCAGCTCCGCAATGAGCGGGATCAGATCGCTCAGCTCTTCTTCCTCGGCCGCCGTCCCTGGCTCGCGCGCTTCAGTGGGGACAATCTCGATCTCATCGGGCATCGTCACCTCCTTCGCAGAAGCCGGATCCGCTCCTGGCACAGAGCTTGCAGCTCGGCGTTCATCCGCTGCACCTGTTCCGCGTCTCCGACCGCCTCGGCCTCCGCGAGGCGTTTTTGGGCCCTGTCCAACCGACGGTTCACCCGCGGCAGGTAGAGAAACCGGGTGACCGCATCATCCACGGCCTGCGCTGCGTCTGAAAACGGAACTTCGAGAAGAGCGAGTCGGGTCAGGGGCGATACCTGATCCGGAGTGAGAACACTGGCCAACTCGTCAGCCGCCGGTCGCTTACCTCCCTGCCAGAGCTCCACCCACTTCGCCACGATAGGACGATATTCGGGGCGGAACTCCGTCAGGTCAAGGTCCTCCAGCACACGATCCGGCAACTTCCCTTCGAGGAGGAAGTGAACAAAGTGTTCCTCGGGCCCAATGCGTTCGCGCTCCAACTGGGGCAAGGTAGGCCGGGCTTCGCCGCGGAGGTATCGCCACACCTCCTCCTCACGCAGGGACAGGAGGCCGGCCAGTTCGCGGGCGAGCTCGTGCTGGAGGGGTACACTGCGGATTTCGGGCCAGAACGCCTTGGCCTCCACGAGGACTTGCTCCTTGCCGTCCACCAACCCCGTATCGTGGCGGCTGGCCAATGCCCCGACGAAGAAGCGGTGGAACGGCAGCGCTGCAGCGAGGACCGCCTGCGCGGCATCGGCCCCCTGTCCGCGGACAAACGAGTCCGGGTCCTCGTCGGGAGGGAGCACGGCCACGCTCACCTTGAGGCCAGCGGCCCGCAAGATGACCAGCCCTCGCAAGGCCGATGCCTCACCTGCCGCATCGCGGTCGTAGGCGATAACGACCAGGTCCGTGTGCCGGGCGAGAAGGCGGGCTTGGGCCTCCGTGAGAGCGGTGCCCATCGAGCCCACCGTCTCCCCAATGCCCGCGACTTGGAAGCTGATCACGTCTGTGTACCCCTCGACGAGCACAGCGCGCCCCCTCTGGCGGATCGCGTCACGAGCGAGATCGAGCCCATACAGGAGCGTCCCCTTGGTGAACAGAGACGTGTTGGGAATGTTCACGTACTTCGGATCCCCGGCGAAGCTTCGGCCGGCAAACGCCACCGACCGGCCCTGGTCGTCGCAGAGCGTGAACATCACCCGGTCTCGGAACCGATCATAGTAGCCCTTCTCTCCCGCGATGGCGAGCCCGAGATGGCCCAGCGTGTCGAGACCGACCCGACCGAGGGCGCGGATGAGGCCGTCCCAGCCCTCGGGCGCGTAGCCGAGCTTGTACCGCTCCCACAGCTCCTCTCCCACACCGCGGCCGAGGAGGTAGTCGCGGGCCTTCTTCCCGGAGGGCTTCCGCAGCTCGCGGGCGAAGTACTGAGCCGCCTCCTGGTTGACCTGGAGGAGCTTCGCTTTCCCTTCGCCACCGACGGTGCGGATCTCGATCCCCAGTTCATGGGCCAGTCGGGTTAGCGCCTCGGGGAACGACAGCCGCTCGATCTTCATTAAGAACCCGATCGCGTCGCCGCCGGCATGGCACCCGAAGCAGTGCCACAGCCCCTTGTCCGGTGAGACGAGAAACGACGGGGTGTCGTCCGGATGGAACGGACACCGGCCCTTGAACCTCTGACCCGACGGCTTCAACGCCACGTACCGCCCAACAAGCTCGACGATGTTCAGCCGGGACTTGATCTCTTCGACCTCAGGCCCGGGCATCGCTCAACCCCTGCAGGTAAGGGTTCTGCCGACGCTCACGACCGATCTCGGTGGCCGGGCCGTGGCCGGGGAGGATCTGCCACGCGTCGTCCAGACTGAGCAGCCGCTGGAGCGAGCGCACCAGCGCGTCCCACGACCCGCCTGGAAGATCGGACCTCCCAACTGAGCGCGCGAACAGGACGTCGCCGACAACGGCCACCTTCCCCTTCTCCCACAGGTAGGCCACCGATCCCGGGGAGTGGCCAGGGAGGTGCCACACCCGAAGCTCTTCTGTTCCGAGCGGGATACGTTCGCCATCGCTCAGCGCGTTGGCCAACGGCGGAGGCTGGCGACCCATGGTCCAGAACGTGCCCTTCTCCTCCGGGTGGTAGAGGATGGGAGCGCCCGTATGGGCGTGGATGACCTCCGCTCCGTCGGCGTGGTCGAAGTGGCCGTGGGTAAGGAGGATGTAGCGCAACGCGTGGCCGTCCCAGGCCGCGGCGAGGCGCGACGATCCGTCGCCCGGGTCCACCACCGCGGCCTCGCCGTCCGCGGTGAGCACGTACGCGTTCGTGCGCAACGGGCCGAGCACAAGTCGCTTGAATTCCACCTAAGCCTCCCTTCCGGACACCGCGCGGGCGCACGCCACAACCCCGATCTCGCCGAACCCCGCTTCTCCGAGGGCCCGTGCCGCTTCGGAAACCGTGGCCCCTGTGGTGATCACGTCGTCCACAACGAGGACCGATTCCCCGTGGCCGCGGACTCGCGACGCGAACACCCCGTGCATGGCTTGCTTCCGCTCATCGCGGGGCCGACCGACCTGCGGCGGCGTCGTTCTGCGCTTAACCAGAAGGGGCTGGAATTTCACTCCCAGCGCTCTCCCCGCGTGCCGTGCCAACAGCTCGGCAGGATGGTAGCCGCGCTCGCGCACCCGGCGTGGATCCGGCGGAACGCAGGTTGTTATCCCGAACTTCTCGCTTCCGCCCCGCGCCTGAGAAGCCAGAACCTGGCCGACTGGGCGCGCCAGCGCTCGTTCCCCGTCGTACTTCAGCGCCTGGACCAACCGACGCAGCGTTCCCGCGTAGGGTCCAATCGTCCGCGCCCACGCGTAGGGGCGTCCCTCCACCGCACACGCTCGGCACAGGTCGAGGCCGGCCCCGATCCCGACACCGCACACCTCGCACACCGCGCCCTCCCAGCGCGGGAGGCCAGCGAGACACGGCCCGCACAGAGGGCTGAGCCCCTCCACCGGCCCTCCGCACAGGAAACACGTGGGACGGAACAAGATCCCCACTGCGCCCGCTGCGAATCGGACGGCCCTAGGAGGAGACGAACTCCGCCACATCGACAAGCCTCGCCGAGTACCCCCACTCGTTGTCGTAGAACGCGAGCACCTTCACCACGGACGGTTCCCCAGGAAGCGCCATCGTGTACGCCGTGGCCACCACGCACGAGTGTTCCTCGCCGATCACGTCCGATGACACGATCGGGTCGCCGGTCACGAGCATGACCTTGCCCAGGGGACCGTTGGCGGCCGCGACGAACGCCGCATTCACCGCCGCCACCGCTTCTTCGGCCGTGGCGCCGGCCGGCTTCTTCAGCCGGGCGACGAAATCCGACACCGACCCCACCGGAACCGGGACCCGGGTGGCGATCCCGTCCATCTTCCCCTTCAGGTCGGGGAAGATCGTGGGGATGGACCGCGCGGCGCCCGTGGACGTGGGGATGATGTTCGCCGCCGCGGCCCGCGCCCGGGCGAGGTCCTTGTGCGGCGCGTCCACCAAGCGCTGGTCGCCGGTGTAGCCATGGACCGTGGTCAGGAACCCGTGCTCGATTCCAAAGGCATCGTGGAGAACCTTCACCACAGGCCCCAGCGAGTTCGTGGTGCACGACGCGGCGGAGACGATGGCCGGCTTCCCCTTCTCGGCAAACTGGCGCTCGTTCACCCCCCACAGGATCTGAAGCACCTCTTCCCGGCGCGCTCCCTTCGGTGGGGCGGAAAGGACGATCCGCTTCGCGCCGGCCTTGAGATGGGCCTCTGCCTTGTCTGGATCCGTGAACACGCCGCTTGACTCGATGACCGCGTCCACCCTGTGCTTGCCCCACGGGAGGTTCCCCGGATCCTTCTCCGCGAGGAACGGGACCGTCCGCCCGTCGAGGACGAGGGCGCCTTCCTTCACCTGAACTGAGAACGGAGCTCGGCCGTACACCGTGTCGTAGCGCAGGAGGTGCGCTGCCGTGGGCGGATCCAGAAACGGGTCGTTGATCGCCACCACGTCCACCGGCCAGCCTCGCTGAGCGATGATGCGGAGCGTGATCCGCCCAATCCGTCCAAAACCGTTGATCGCTACCCGTGCCTTCATCGTTCCCCCTTTTCACATATCTGGACGAACAGCTCATGCACCCGAGCGTCACCCGTGAGCTCGGGATGGAAGCTCGCCGCAAGCACGTTTCCCTCTCGGACCAGGACGGGTGCATCCCCGAGAAGCGCCAGAACCTCCACCTGCGGGCCCATCCGTCGGACCAGCGGGGCGCGGATGAACACCGCCGGCACCTCCCCCAGGCCGTTCGCCGCGACGGATCCCTCGAACGAGTCCACTTGGCGGCCGGTGGCGTTCCGTTCCACCGCGATGTCGAGAACCCCGAAGAACGTCTCGGGCCAGTTCGTGATCTCGCGAGAGAGCAAGATTATCCCGGCGCAGGTCCCGAACGCGGGCAGGCCCGCCACGAGCGACTCCCGCAGAGGAGAGGCGAGCCCAGCCCGCGTCATGAGCCGCCACATCGCCGTGGACTCCCCACCGGGGAGGATGATCCCGTCGAGTCCAACCAGATGCTCCGGGCGGAGCACGAGATGACCCGCGACCCCGAGGTGGGCCAAGGTGCGCAGGTGTTCTCGCACGTCGCCCTGGACCGCGAGGACGCCGATCGTCATCGGTGCTGCATGAGCTCCTGGTCCGGGATCGTCTCGATGGGGATGCCGGGCATCGCCTCGCCCAGGCCCGCCGATACCTCGGCCAAAACCTTGGGGTCGTCGTAGTGCGTGCAGGCCATGACGATCGCCTGGGCCCGCTTCTCCGGGTCCGCGCTCTTGAAGATCCCCGACCCGACGAACACCCCATCGCAGCCGAGGAGTCGCATCAGGGCGGCGTCGGCCGGGGTGGCGATTCCGCCGGCGGCGAAATTCACCACCGGGAGGCGGCCCTCAGCCTGGATCAGCTCGAGGACCTCCGCTGGCGCGCCGATCTCCTTGCCGTAGGTCACGAGTTCCGCCTTGGACATCCCGGTCAGCCGGCGGATCTGGTCGTTGAGGAGGCGCATGTGGCGGACGGCCTCGATCACGTTTCCCGTGCCGGCCTCGCCCTTGGTGCGGATCATCGCTGCCCCCTCCGCGATCCGCCGCGCTGCCTCGCCGAGGTCGCGGCACCCGCACACAAACGGGATCTTGAACGCCCACTTGTCGATGTGGTAGAACGGATCGGCAGGGGTGAGGACCTCGCTCTCGTCCACGAAGTCCACCCCGAGGGCCTCCAAGATGCGGGCCTCGGCAAAGTGGCCGATGCGGGCCTTCGCCATCACAGGGATCGAGACGGCAGCCTGGATCTCCTTGATCCTCACGGGATCGGCCATCCGGGCCACGCCGCCCTGGGCGCGGATGTCCGCCGGGACCCGTTCCAGCGCCATCACCGCCACGGCGCCCGCCTCCTCGGCGATGCACGCCTGGTCGGCGGTGGTGACGTCCATGATCACCCCGCCCTTGAACATCTCCGCGAATCCGGTCTTGACTCGGTACGTGCCCTTGTCCATCGTTCTCACCCCGGTAGGCCAGTCACAAGTCCCAAGTCGAACGTCCCAAGCCCCCAACCCGTGACTTTCGACTTCCCGACTTGCGACTGTCTTCCTGAGCCGGCGGGAGGAATCGAACCCCCGACCCGCCGCTTACGAAGCGGCTGCTCTGCCTGCTGAGCTACGCCGGCTGATGCGAGTAGCTTACCGGAAGCCTCACGGGGCGCAAGGAACAGCGGCCCGCCGCGTGCACGACGGGCCGCTCGGTCGACAGATCGCAGCTTGCCGGAAAACCTAGATCTTCGTCAACCACCACGCCTGTTGACGTGTGGTGCCAACCTTCCACGTCCCCTGCATGTTGTTCCCCGTTACCGTACCCTCGATGACTGCCGTGAGCGCCGTGTTGGTCCAGAACGGGAACTGAAACACGATCTGTGTGCCAATCAGCGTACCTGATCCGGTCGAGGCCCGACCACCTTGATAGGCGGTGCCCTGAAGGGTCTGACCGGCGTGGACCAGTGACAGTCGAAATTCGTACTCCCGTCCCGTGAACTCCACGATCACACCCTGCCACGTTCCGGTGAGGTTCCCGCCTGGGCTGTCGCCCGTGACGGTGATAGGCCACTGAGCCGACGCGCTCTTGCCGCAGTTGTCGGTGACCGTCACCATGACGACTTGCTGACCAGGGGACGAGAACGTCGCCGTGGCCATCTGGCCCTGTCCCATCGCGCCCATCCATACGTAGGTGTACGTCCCGCCGCCGCCGGTGGCCGTGGCTATGAACGTCACCGACTGGCCCACGGTTGCCGTTGAGGGGCCCATGAGGGCGACCGTGGGGTCCCCGCTGAACAGACAGCACCCCGTGAGTAGCCCTGCCCCCACCAAAACCCCTATCGCTGCTACGATCCGCTTCCCGCCCATCCGCTCCTCCTTCTCTTTCCGATGTACCTTCTCGGCGCCTGCGCCCCTGGCGAATCGGCGCAGAGCGCCCATGAACTTCGTGCAGGCAGTATAGCCATCTCCGCCGGCAGGGGGAAGGGGACACCTGTTCGCCCGCCTCTCCGCAGCATGACGGCGGGCCCACGGCCCGCCGTCCTCAAACGTCGAGAGCTTCTACCCCCTTGTTACTGGGGCAACTGCCGTGTCACGCTCCACGTGCCCGTGAGGACGGTCCCCACGGTCACTGTGCCGTCTAGCTCGTCGGCCGCGAGGTCGTACGTGCCCGTGAGGACGATCGGGCCCGATCCAGGAATCGCGTACTGGAAGGTGAACTGATGCCCCGCATACGAGCCGGTCCCCGGCGAGCTTGTCCCATCCACGATGGCGGTCCCGGTTAACGTTGCCCCGCTGTGAGACAGTTCGAGCTGCAACTGGTACGAGCGTCCGCCCATGAGCATCGCGCCCACCCAGGTTCCCGTGAGGTTCACGCTGGCGACGCTGACGATCACGCTGCGCGTGGCGGTCTTCCCGCAGCTATCCGTGACCGTGACGGCCACCTCGTGATCACCTTCCGATGCGAAGATGTGCGTAACCTCGGGGCCCACCCCGCCGAAGCTCCACGCGTACGCGTACGGGCCTGTCCCACCTGTGGCGTGGGCGAGGAACACCACCGTCTGCCCGGCTACCACGGGTTCAGGGCCGTACGTGAACGTGAGCGAGGGGATTCCGCTCAAGAGACAACACCCCGCGAGGAACCCCGCTCCCACCAGAACGCCGATCGCTGCTACGATCTTCTTCCCACCCATCCAGTCCTCCTTCTTCCTGAACACGATGTCCAACGCCACCTGGGTCGGCGTGCACCGCTCAGACCCGATGCGTCGCCCGGACTTCGACCTCCCGAGTATAGCGACCTCCGTCAGCCGAGTAAGGGGTCTCCATTACGTTCGACCCGTAGCGAGGAGGTACACTTACTACCCGGTGAGACGGCCGATGGATCTCCGGGAGGTCTCGCGGCGGGAGTACGAGCGGCGCATCGGCCGCGTGCTCGACTACATCCGCGACCACCTCGACGAGGACCTGTCCTTGCGCGCCCTGGCGCGTGTGGCCAACTTCTCTCCGTACCACTTCCACCGTGTGTTCCGGGCGATGGTGGGTGAACCGGTGGGGACGTTCGTCCGCAGGCTGCGCATTCTCACCGCCGCCCACCATCTCGCGGCGGACGGGACGCGGCCGATCACATCCATTGCCCGGGAGTGCGGGTTCTCCTCGTCGTCCGCGTTCGCCCGCGAGTTCCGAAACCACTTTGGGTTGAGCGCGTCGGCGTACCGAAAGGCATCCACCGGGCGGGAGAGCAAGGACGGGCAAGTCGAACGCAAGATCGGTGAAGACGCGGACCTCCTTCCCGCCTATACTGACGCCATGACCAGCCAAGGAAAGGCACGGGACATCAAGATGACGGTGGAAGTGAAGGAGCTTCCAGAGCTGCACGTGGCGTACATCCGTCACGTGGGACCGTACAACACGATCGGGAAGGCGTTCGGAAAGCTGATGGGTTGGGCCGGACCGCGCGGACTTCTCCGGTTCCCGGAGACGAAGGTTCTCGCCGTGTACCACGACAACCCGGACGTCGTCGAGGAGTCGAAGCTCACCTCGAGCGCCTGCATCACCGTCCCCAAGGAGACGCCGGTTGCGGGAGGGGCCGAGACGATGACCATCCCCGGCGGGCGGTTCGCAGTGGCCCACGTGGAGATCGCGTCGGACCAGTTCGGAGCGGCGTGGAACGCGCTCATGCAATGGCTTTCCACGAGCGGGTACCAGCCCGACGATCGGATGTGCTACGAAGTCTACCTGAACGACCACGAGGCCCACCCAGAAAAGAAGTTCATCCTCGACATCTGCGAGCCGATCCGTCCGCTGTAGATCCGATTCGCCGACGGGAGGAGAGGCGGTCGCTCGACGGCGACGAGACCCGACGGGGAAAGGTCTGAGCCTGCTTGCAGCCGGCAGGCCCTCCCGGCGGAGTATGCGATGCGCGATCCTGGTCGCATTTGGTAGCACGAAACGCTATACTGATCGCGCATGTACTTGAGAGCGGAGTGGATCCAGCGTATCGAGGACGCCTTCCTGGGCTGTTCCGTCGTCTGGCTCAAGGGTGTACGCAGAGTTGGGAAGACGGTTCTCGCCCGTTCCTTGCCCGACATGGACTACTACGATTGCGAGCTCCCGCGAACGCGCCGGCTGCTCGAAGATCCGGAAGGGTTTCTGCGGGAAGCGCGCGGCAAGCGCATCGTGCTCGATGAGATCCACCGCCTCGGGAATCCGTCGGAGATCCTCAAGATCGGGGCGGATCACTACCCGGATGTTCGGATCCTCGCCACCGGTTCTTCCACGCTGGGCGCGTCCTCGAGGTTCCGTGACACGCTGAGCGGGCGAAAGCGTACGGTGTGGCTGACACCGATGACGCTCGCCGATCTGAGAGCTTTCGACCGAGACGATCTCGAGCACCGTCTCCACCGCGGCGGGCTGCCGCCGTTCTTCCTTGCCCAGTCCGTCCCGGAGTCGGAGTACCAGGATTGGCTTGACTCGTACTGGGCGAAAGACATCCAGGAACTCTTTCGGCTGGAGCGAAGGACATCGTTCCAGCGGTTGTTCGAACTCGTTGTGGCCCAGAGCGGCGGCATCTTCGAAGCCACGCGCTTCGCCGCCCCGTGCGAGATCAACCGCCAGACGGTGTCCAACTACTTGGCCGTTCTCGAGGCCACGCTCGTCGCCCATGTCGTGCGGCCGTTCACCACCCGCCGTTCCACGGAGCTTGTTGCCGCGCCGAAGGTCTACGCGTTCGACACCGGGTTTGTCTGCTTCGCGCGAGGGTGGCGCGAGCTGCGGCCAGACGATCTAGGCCTGCTGTGGGAGCATCTTGTGTTGAACGAACTCCACGCGTCTCTCCAGACACAGCGGATTCGCTACTGGCGAGACAAGAACAAGCATGAGGTTGACTTCGTGGTCCAGGAACGGGGCCGCTCGCCCGACGCGATCGAGTGCAAGTGGTCTGCCACCGAGTTCGACCCACGGAGCCTCGTTGCATTTCGGCGCCAGTACCCCAAGGGAAGGAATTGGGTGGTCGCGGCTGACGTTGATCAGCCGTACACCCGGCGCGTCCACGGCGTCGAGGCGCAGTACGTGGACCTGAAAAGCCTTGTGGCTCAGGTTGCGGCTTCCGGCTCACGGTGAGTTTCAATCCACGCCCCCGGGTCACGTCCCGTCAAGTGGTGTAGATTGGGTTCCTCGTCGGTAGTGACGAGCTAGACGGCGATCACCTCCTTCGGGACCTCCAGGGCAAGGACTTCGAGCTCCTCCGGGGAGCTCCCGTAGAGCACGGCCATCGACCCCAAGCTGAAGTACCGGCGCACGGCCAGCCACTCGTCTCCCTGTTCCTCCAGGACCGCCCCGATCAGCCGTAGTGCCGACCGTGCGTTCGGGAAGATCCCCACGACGTTGCACCTGCGGTTGACCTCACGGTGCAACCGCTCGAGCACGTTCGTCGAGTGGATCCTCCGCCAGTGCGCCTGCGGGAACGCCATGTGCGTGATCACGTCCTCCCCCGCCTCCCGGAGCAGGTCCGCTGCCTTGGGGTACTTCCCGTCGAGGCTCCCGGCGACCAGCTCCAGCTGCTCCCGCGCTGCCTCTTGGTCGGGTTGGGCGAAGATCGTTCGCACCCATGCCCCGACCAGCGGCTGCGCTCCCCTGGGGACCAGCCCCAACAAGTTCCGCATGAAGTGCACCCGGCACCGCTGCCAAGAGGCCCCGGCCAGGACCTCGGACAACGCCTGCCTGAGCCCGACGTGCGCATCGGAGATCACGAGCCT
>DLNB01000022.1:33391-60814 GCA_002479455.1 Acetothermia bacterium UBA7521 | reverse complement strand
TCCACGAAACCGGGTCAACTCCAATACGGGCTCTTCGCGGGCGTGGTACGCAAGACCGATGGTACCTTGCTGTTGAACTCAGGCATGACATTGAGAGTCTTCGAGCATCGAACCCGGACCTATACGAGAAACACGGAGTGCGGAATAAGACCGTCCATCATGAGGTTGTGCCGATCAGGTCCGATGAGCACACCATCGGCTTCTTCAACAGAGCGATGTTCAACCAGTGTGGATTCAACGAAGAGCGCACGGTGTTCACTCTCTACGTGCACGATCACACTGAGAAGAAGCTACCGATTGTGGGAAGACTTCGCCCTCACGTCAAAGAGCTGGGCGAGCTTGTCAGCCGATGGGAACGGAGGATGGAAGAGGTTCGCCAGGGGGAGTAAGTCTTCGTGCACTGGGACGCAAGCGTTGCACCTCGTCTTCGGGGTCGGATCTTGTCCCGTGCATCGGGAGGTGGCGATGGAGGAGAGGGCGTTCTTTGACGTTCATCTGCACGCGTTCAACCTGAACCATCCGTCATTCTCTGGGTTCGTGCGGCGTCTGCTTCGCGAGCTACCCCGGGGCTTCCTCACCCGCCGCCGCTTGTGGCGGTTGCCCGTCGCGATCCTTGTTGGCCTGGCGCTCCTCGCGCTGGGGCTGGCCCTCTTGCTCGTGTGCTGGCTAGCACCGGCGCGGCGGGTTGTGCGTTCCGCTATCTCCCCGGTCTTCCGCCTGTTCAAGCGGTTGGTGGGCAGGCTCATGAACCTGCTGTTCGTCATGGAGAACGACGTCGGGAGCCTGTTCCTGCTCCTGGAGAACTGCCTCCGCGATCCGTACTCCCTGGTGCTATGCGACGAAGGCCTGCACGTCGGCAACGAGCGCTACACGAGGATCGTCCTCACCCCACTGATGATGGACTTCGGCTACAAGAGCCGCACTCCGCGGGGAGCCGTCAACGCCGAGAAGTGGATTCGCTACGACGTGCCCGGCGATCGGCCGATCGTGGAGCAGGTGGTGGACCTGTTCCGCGGTATCCGGGACTACGTGGGGACCGAGTCGAGCCTGGCGCTCGCCGAGAGGTACCCCGCGCTGGGTCCTGAGACGCGCCGGGTGTTCGAGATCTACCCGTTCCTCGGACTCAACCCGGCGAACTACACGAACGAGCGGATCGGTGATCTGCTTGAGAAGTACTTCGGGGAGTACACGGGACGCAGGGAGGACTTCCGGGAGCGTCTGGGTAAGTTCGACGGCGACATCGAGCACATGGGGAGCCACTTCTTCGCGGGGGTCAAGGTCTACCCGCCCCTCGGGTTCGATCCGTGGCCCGAAGGGAACGGTAAGGCGAAGGTTGAACTGCTCTACGCCACGTGCAGCGAGAAGGGAATCCCCCTCACTACGCACGGGGGAAGCGGCGGGTTCGTGGCCGTGGATCGGGAGGAGCTCAAGACGATCACCGCCGTGGCCAAGTGGGCAGCAGTGTTACAGCACTACCCCGAGCTGAAGGTCAACCTCGCCCACTTCCCGCTCGGGAAGGGGGACAAGGGGCGCCGGGAGGCAACGGTTGACCTGGTGCTGAAGTATGCGAACGTCTACGTGGACCTCTCGTGCCGCGCGACGAGCGACCGGTACTACCAGGAGCTGAAGGATCTCCTCCAGGGCCTCCCCGCCGCCGAGGCTGAGAAGCTGAGGAGCAGGATCCTCTTCGGCACGAACTTCGCTGTCAACCTGATGTGGATCGACTCCTACAACGGGTACCTCTGCCTCTTCTCCCGCACCGCGGCCCTCACCCAAAAGGAGAAGCACGCCTTCTGCTCCGTCAACCCCGAGCGGTTCCTGTTCCGGTAGGGGGTGCGGGAATCGACAGCCTTGTATACCCGGAACGGCCGTCGGACACAGGGTCCGACGCTACATCATCGGGGTCAGACCTTCACTTTTAGGGTCCGGCGAGTCGACTTCTGCTTCCTCAACCCCGAGCGACTACTACCGTGGGCAGCGATGGAGCGACGCGGACGGTGGGCACACTGCCGACGGCGCCGTCGTTTAACGGACTCCGCAAGTTCTCCACCACATCCCCGCGGTCCCTCAACGCTCGGTTATGACAATGCGAGCGTGTAGGATGCCTAGCCCGCTTCCCTACCATCCTCAAGGGAGAGAGACAACGGGCCCCGCAAGGGGCCCTTTTCCCTTGGCCGCCGACCTACGACCATCCGCGCCGATCTCGATGGGCACGAACGGCTTCCGTGTCGGCAGCGTTCCCAGCGACGGCTGTGATCTGAACGCGGCATGCTACAGTCCGAGAAGGATCGCGATCAAACCCACAGCGAGGATGCCTCCGACCAGGATCCAGCCCCACGCCCAAGGGGACCCGTCTGTCTCCGGCCGGACAGCCTGGGGACCTGACGCTGGCTCGACCGTGGGTTGGCTGCGGACGAGCCGCCACGTCCACTGCGCGGACTCTGCTTGGCAGCACCCCATCCAGATCAGCGACACTCCGACCGCGCCGTCGGAGGTGAGGTCAGCCTCGAACCCAAACCGCGTCTCGACCGAGGATCCGGGGGCGATCGAACTCGGCAGGGAGCCCAGCGTGAGGGGCACCAAGGGGATGGGATTCCCCGACGGGAGCACGAGGTACGAGTCGGTCCAGAACACGGCCACCGCGGTCGCCGTGGGATTGGAGACGCGCAGCCGGAGCTCCCACCTGCGCTCCACGGCCCCCTGAGCGTCGGCGTGTCCCGCGGCAGAGAGGGCGTCGGCCTCGTTGATGAACTCACCGACGATCGTGATCGCGGTTGCCGGCACGTGCACAGGAGTTGCCGCCCATAACGCGTGTGCACTCTGTGCGCAACCGATGGCCGCACACGCCACGAGACCCGCCCAGACGAACATTCCCAGTCTACGCACTGTCATCACCGCCTGCGCAGAGCATAGCACGCCTCCACCAGTGGGGGGAACGTGAGAGGGAGGAGCCCCCGGCGGGGAACGGCGAAGGCTTCCGTCATCCGCCATGGGCAATCAGGCTTCCGTGGAAGGCCCGTTGCCGCCTGTGCACAATGGGGCCATGGCACGGTACTCGTACTCGCGGCTGGACACGTACGCCAGTTGTCCGCTCAAGTACAAGTTCCAGTACCTGGACCGGGTCAAGGTGGACGTCGGCCCGTCGATCGAGGCGTTTCTCGGTTCACGGGTCCACGACGCGCTGGAGTGGCTCTACCGCCAGGTGCAACTCGGTTTCACGCCGTCGGTGGACGAGGTCCTCGCCCAGTACGAGGAGGCGTGGGATGCGGAGTGGGCGGACAACGTCCGCATCGTGCGCCGGGGGATGTCGGCCGACGCGTACCGCCGGATGGGCATGCAGTGCCTCGAACTCTACTGCAGCCGCCACGCCCCGTTTGCCGAGGGGCTTGTGCTCGGGTTGGAGGAGCCGTTTTCCCTCAACCTGGGCGAGGGGGTTGAGCTGACGGGGTTCATCGACCGGCTGATGAAGCGCGACGGCGACATCTACGAAGTCCACGACTACAAGACGAGCGGCGCCCTGCCGAAGCCCGAGGAGGCGGCGCGCGACGTGCAAGCCGGGATGTACGCGCTCGCCGTGCGGTCGCGCTTTCCCCACGCCCGGGAGGTCCGCCTGGTGTGGCACTACCTGCGGTTCGACGAGCGGCTCATCACCACCCGCTCTCCTGAAGAACTGGCGCGGCTCCGCGAGGAAACGGTGCACCGCATCGCCGAGGTGGAGCGAGCGACGGAGTTCCCGCCCCAGGAATCGGCCCTGTGCGCGTGGTGCGCGTACTTCGGGATCTGCCCGGCCAAGGGGCACCACCTCGTGCTGGTGGCGCTTCCGGAGAACGAACACCACGGGGAGCCCGGGATCGTCCTCGTGGACCGGCTGGCGAAGCTGAAGGCCGAGCTGAAGGAGACGACCGCGCGGCTGGCGGCGGAGATCGCCCAGGTCGAGGAAGCCCTCGTTGCCTACGCTCGGGACCACGGGTTCGCGGTGGTCGTGGGGACGGAGGCCGAGGCGACGATCACGGAGGAGGAAACGCTCACCCTTCCCGGTTCGGGCGACGCGGACCGGGTGGAGCTGGAAGACCGCCTGCGGCGCCTTGGTCTGTGGGAGTCGTGCGCCAGCGTGAGCCTCGACAGGGTGAAGAAGCTCGTCCGCGAGGGCGATCTTCCGGAAGAGGCACGGGCTGAGATCCTGGCGCTTGCGCGCGTGGAGCCCCGGGCCACCGTCCGCCTTCGGCGCCGCCGACCCGCGGAGTAGACGGAGCGCGTCAGGGTTCGCTGTCGATCCGCACCCGACGGCGGTGGGGAAGCCGCAACCGGTGTCGCCACGTGTCGGCGCCACCGGCGAACAGGAGCACCGCGCACGCCCCTCCGATCACGCCCAGGGACGCTCCGAAGTACATCGGGGCCTCCATGCCGTACGCGTCGTACACCACGCCCGCCGCGATCGGGCCGAGCATCTGGCCGATCGCGAACGCTGAGTTCTGGATGCCAGCGAGCGTCCCCATCCCGTGGGAGCGGCCGAGCTGGGTGCGGATGGCGAGCACGGATGCGCGGCCGAGGGCGCTTCCCACGCCCATCAGCACGGACAGCGCCACCACGCCCCACAGGTCGCGCACCAGCGGCACGAAGAGCATCGGCAGTGGAGACAGCAGCCCGCCCACCGCGATCTGCGGGAGCCGCCGGAATCGGTCGGCGAGGTAGCCGAACGGGATCTGGAACAGCCCCTCGCCGACGAGGTACCCGGTGAGAACGAGGCCGATCGCGGACTGGCTGTGGCCGTAGTCATCGGCAAGAAGCGGCCAGAACGAGTTGAACGATTGCCGCCACAGCCCGCGGGTCGCGAAGTAGACGATGATCGCCAGCACCGCCGGCGCGCGGAGCGCAGCCCCCAGATTGGGCGCCGCGCGCGATGCGGCAGCCGTCGGCCGTTTCACGTCGTCGGGTACCCACCGCGCGACCCCGATGAGCGCCAGGAGCGAGAGGATGCCCATCACGAAGAACGGGGCCTCGATCGACCAGCCCTCGACGAGGTACCCGCCCACGAGCGGGCCGAGCGCCATGCCCGCGAACATCGAGGCGTAGAACAGGTTCGTGATCCGCCCCTCTTTCCCCACGGGAGTGAGGTCGCCCACGTAAGCTTGGGCGATGGGCGTGACCATGATCGAGCCCACGCCGTGAACCAGTCGAAAGATCCCCATCTGCCACAGGGCCTGGGCGATCACGTACAGGACGGAGACCACCGCGTACAGCCCGAGGCCCCACACGATGAGCTTCTTCCGGCCGATGCGATCGGACAGGACGCCGACCACGGGGCCCAACACGAACCGGGAGACGGAGAACGCGGCGAACACCACGCCGAGGGCGAGCCCGCCCGCGCCGAACGAGCGGACGTAGAGGGGCATGATGGGGGCGATGATCCCCATGCCCATCATGGCGATGGACACGGCGAGGAACAGCGGGATGAACGCGGCCAGCACGACGGCCAAGAATACGGGATCGGGTGCGTCGCGGCGATGCCCGCGTGCCCGCCAGCGGCGGCTCGGGCTAGGTAGGGAGGGCGCTGGGCGGGCGCACCAGGGCCCACGCGGTGAGGGCGGATTTTGGAATCGGTGATTCCTCCAGGATGCGGAACCCGAAGTGCTCGTACATGGGGATCGCGCTGGGGTTCACCGTATCCACGTAGCACGGTCGGCGCTCGTCGTCGAGCCGGGCGAGGATGGGCCGCAGCAAGCGGCTCACCGCCCCTTGACCGCGAAACTCCGGCCGCACGCCGAGGATGAACAGGAACACGTGGTGGGGTGGGGCGAGACGCCGATATAGGGCGTCGAGGTGGGCGCCGGTCGACCGCAACCGGTTCCCCCCGTGGCGGCCCAGGGAGAGGAAGACGGACCATGGGACAGCGCGGAGTGCCTTCGTCGCGGTCATCGGGAAGTGCGCCCCGGGAACCCAGGCAGCGATCCCCTCGAACTGGGGCGAGGTAGCGTAGACCTCACCCCAGCGGACCGCGTAGTGGAGCGCCACCGCGCAGAACGCTCGGGCGAGACGCGGCCGGGATTCCGCGTCCGGGCAGGCGTGGACGAGGAGCGGGTAGTCGTGGAACGCCCGTGCAAGGCTCTCCGCGGCCCGCGGAACGTCCCGTCGCGCCAACCGAACGAGTTGGGGCTCTACCTGGCTCACGTTCACCCGCTCCTCGCCGCACGCTGATCGGACAGAGGGTGTCCATGTCTCCTTCGCCACTCGACCATGCTGAACCCTCCTTCGGGGTACGGCGCCCAAGTATAGAGCCACGCGTCGCGCACCGAATCCCAGGACAGGGCACCGGACGGGGCACCATCGGCTAGAATTGGGCTTTCGCTCAAGGAGGTTCTATGTCTCGATCCCGGTTCCTGATCGAGCGGTTTGACCCCGCAACCGCCCGTTCTGATGCGATGCGGGGATACCACGCGCTTTCCAATCGGATTCGCGCCGAGTGGTGGCCGGAGTACCCGCCGCGCTCGCTTCCTGTCTTGCGCACGATCCTCACGTCGGTGCCGCCGGTGTGGGGCCTCCGCTGGTGGGTGGCGTGGCGCAACGGCCAGGTGGTGGGGGGGGCGGAGCTCGAGCTGAGCCAGACGCAGGAGAACCGTCACCTCGGGTGGTGCGACGTGTACGTCCACCCGGATCATCGGCGACAGGGCATCGGCACGGCGCTCCTCGGAACCGTGGCCGAGGTGGCCCGCGGCGACGAGCGCCGGCTCCTCACCCTGGGCACCGCGACCACCGCCCCCGCTGGAGAGGCGTTCGCACGCCGGTTGGGCGCGACGCCTGGCCTCACCCAGAACATCAACCAACTGCGGATCTCCGATGTAGACCCCGCTCTTCTTCATGCATGGCAGAGGCGAGCTCCGGAAGACGAGTTCCGACTCGGGTTCTGGGAGGGGCCCTACCCGGAGGCGGATCTGGCCGACGTGGTGCAGATGCACGAGGTGATGAACACCGCCCCCCGCGGCGAACTCGACATGGAGGACTTTCACTGGACGCCGCAGATGATCCGCGACCAGGAGGAGGCCAGCCGCAAGCGCGGCGTGGAGCGGTGGACGATCTACGCCCGCCACCTCCCCACCGGGCGCATCGCCGGATTCACCGAGGTCGGGTGGGACCGCAACGAACCGGAGATCCTCCACCAGTGGGGCACCGGCGTGTTCCCGGAGTTCCGCAACCACGGGCTCGGCCGGTGGCTGAAGGCGGCGATGCTGGAGGTGGTCCTCGCCCGACGGCCGGAAGTGAAGTTCGTAAGCACAGGGAACGCCAACTCGAACGCGGCGATGCTCAAGATCAACCACGAGCTGGGGTTCCGGCTGTACAACACGATCACCCTGTGGCAGGTGCCGGCGGAGCAGGTACTGGCTCACGTGGCCGCGAGCGGGTAACCGTGCCCGAGTTCCCGGATCTCGTGGTGCTGGCGCGCAGCTGCGACGAGGCGTTGAAGGGGAAGCAAATCTCCCGGGTCCAGATCGCGCAGCCGAAGTGTCTGAACCTGTCCCCAGCCGCGTTGGCGGACGCGGTCGTGGGGCAGGCGATCACGGGTGTCCGCCCGCGCGGGAAGTGGGCCCTGTTTGCCCTTGATCGGGGCGACATCCTGGCGATCAACCTCGGCATGGGCGGGGAGGTGCGGCTCCACTCGGCCGATGCGGAGCCCGACCTCGCGCGGGAACGGGCCGTGCTCCGATTTGCCGATGAGGATCAGCTGTGGATCCACTTCTGGTGGTTCGGGCACGTGCATCTCGTTCCCGGCGGGGACCTCTCGTCCCATCCCCAGCTGGCGAAGCTGGGGGTGGATCCCCTGGCTGAGAGCTTCACCCCGGAGGCGCTTGGAAGGCTTCTCGCGGGCCGGCGGGGGGCGCTCAAGCGCTACCTCCTCGATCAGCGCTTCCTCGCTGGGATCGGGAACGTGTACGTGCAGGACATTCTGTGGCACGCCGGGCTGCACCCTCTCACCCCGGCGCGGGACCTCGGCTCGGCGGACATCTCCCGGCTCCATCGCGCGATCCGGCACGTGCTCGATGAAGGGATCCGCTGGGGCGGGGGGCCAGGGGAACGGGACGTGTGGGGGGTCGAAGGTCGCTACGCCGAGCACCTCCAGGTCGGGTACCGCACGGGGAAGTCGTGCCCGAGCTGCGGCACGACGATCGAGGAACTGCGGGTGGGGAGCACGACGAGCTACATTTGTCCGCGGTGCCAGCCGGACCCACGCTTGGCCGCGCGGTAGAGCCGGGACGTTGCAGGATGGCCGGGCGGAGAGGCACTGTGGCGTTTCGCGTCCGGATCGCTAGACTGCGCGGGAGGAGATGAGACCATGCCGATGCGACCGCTGGCGCTGCCGAGAGACCTGCTCCCCGCAGCGGACATGCTGGTGAGGTCGTTCCAGTACCCGGAGCACCCGGAGTGGGGGGTGCAATCGGACGAACAACAGCAGATCGTCGAGTCGATGAAGCGCATGCGGCGCATCTGGCCCCTGGTGCGGGTGCTTCAGCGGATCTCGCCCTCCCTCCGCGGCATGGTGCGCGGCTTCGTGTGGGAGGAGGACGGGGCGATCGTGGGGATGACGATCGCCAACCGCGAGGGCCTAACCCAGGATTGGTACATCGGTACGGTGGCCGTCCTCCCCGAGTTCCGCCGGCGGGGGCTGGCGCGGAAGCTCGTCGTAGCCGCGCTGGACATGATGCGCGCCCAAGGCGGGGCTCGCGTCACGCTGGGGGTGATTGACGGCAACGTGCCGGCTCAGACCCTCTACCGGTCGCTGGGGTTCGTGGAGTACGGGGGATCCACACGCTACTCGCTCACCCCGAGCGGGACGGTGGAGTCCCCCGATCTGCCGGCCTCGTACACGGCGAGCACGCTGGCGGAGTTCGACTGGCGCACGCGCTACGAACTCGACAGGCGGATCGTGCCGGAGGAGCTGCAGCGGTTCGGGCCGGTGGTCCCGGCGGCCTACCGCACGCCGGCGATCGTCCGCCTGCTCGCCCCACTCTTTCGTCGGGCCCAGGGCTCTCGAACCGAGGAGGTTGTGATCTGCCGCGCGGTGGACGGGATCAGCGTGGCCCGTGCCGCGTGGACCGTCTCTACCACCGGGAAAGGGGTGAACACGATGCGGATCCGGGTGGATCCGGCACACGCCGACCTCTCCCCGTACCTGGTGCGGCGCTCCCTCAACAAGATCCTGGGGAGAAGCCCGCAGCTCCGTGTGGTGGCGTTCGTCCAGAAGTGGATGCCCGCGGTGGCGCACGAAGCAGAGGCGCTGGGGTTCGTGCCCATCACGTCGGGCAAGGCCATGGGCATGGATCTCTGAGAACAGCCGGAGGGGCGTGCCCCCGGAGGATCAGCCGGTTCGTGGATTGGCGGTGCGAATGCAGTCACGTCCCGCTTCTTTGGCCTGATAGAGCGCTTCATCGGCGGCGTGGAGAAGCTCGTCTCGAGTTCTGCCGTGCACAGGGAAGAGAGCGACCCCTGCGGACAACGTCGGCTGTGCGGTGGGGCTGAGGTCGGGGATGGCAGACTCCCGGAAGGCGCGGCGGATCTCCTCCGCGCGTCCTACGGCAACGGCGGCGAGGGTTCTCGGGAGAACGAGCATGAACTCGTCTCCACCGAAACGGCAGACGATGTCCCCTGGTCGGGAATGGCGGGTGAGGAGTCTGCTCAACGTGACCAGCAGCATATCCCCGGCGCGATGCCCGTGCGCGTCGTTGGCCTGTTTGAAGCGGTCGATGTCGAACATGATGACGGAGACAGGAGCGTTCTCCAGGGCCGATTGTTCGAGGATCCGGGGAAGTTCCTCGTCCAGGTAACGACGGCTGAAAAGACCGGTCAGCGCATCGCGGATCGCTTTCTCGCGCAGCTCTTGCTGCAAACGTTCGATCTTCCGAACGTGGTCATGCAGTCGTTCGTTCGCGCTCTGCAGCAGCCGTTCGGCACGATGCCGCGCGGAGATGTCGCGGGCGACGATGAGGAATCCCGCCGCCTCACCGGCGCGTCGCCTCAGCGGGGCGACCCTGAGATCGAGGTGCACCAGCGGGTCCTGGGAGACGGTCAGCTCGAAGTGGGATTCGCAGTCAGGGCGAATGCGGGGGGCGATCGCGGGCCAGATGGCAAGCGAATGGGGGGCCGCGATGCCGACGCCGCTCGGGCGGAGGCCGAGGAGTTCGACCGCGGCGGGATTGAAGTCCACAATGCGATGTGCTGCGTCCACAACGAGAATCCCATCGCTCATCCGCTCCACGAGCGCTTCCCGCGCCACGGGCACCAATTCGAACAGGCGCAGCGGGACGATGCCGATGGCGAGGACCACTCCGGTGAGGACGAAGCTGATCGGCGATAGGTTCAGCCCGGGTGCGGGTGTGATCCCGAGGCTGTACAGGACGCTACCGACAACCGGGAACGCTGTGGCGATGAGAACGGTGACCGATTGCCGTTTCTGGACGAACGATGCCCGGAGCGCGGCAATGGCGAGGAGGGATGCGGCGACGAGGATGTAGGCGTAGATGCCGGCCAGGATCGCGAAGAAGGCCGGACCGTGGTGGTAGAGCATGCTGTTCGACCCAGCAGGGCCCGGGCTGAAGCCAATCCACACCCGGTGGTGAAGCTCGTTCGTCGCGGCCAAGGACACGGCGATGGCGGGGAGCGCCCAGAGCGCGGCTACGCGAGGCCGCGTCATCCACGATGTCTTTCCTGTGTAGCGAAAGGCGAACAGGAGGAAGAACACCACGCTGCTTCCCGAGCCAACGTACTCGAGCTTGGAAAAGAGGATCTTCGCAGCGAGGGGCACGGCGGTCGCTTCTAGGGCAGCGGCGAACGACCACCACGCCCCCGCGAGCGCTGCCGCTCCCAGGGCGGAGGCGCCGGGGATCGCCCGGCGGCGGAAGAGGCTGACCGCCGTGAAGGCCGCCAGCGTTCCGGTGAAGAGGAGTGCGGTCGAGGCTGTCGTCCACTGCCAGTTCATTCCTGAGGGGAGTGTAGGTGCTGCAGCCCACCTTCGGTTATCCCAGGTGGCCGATCAACGGAGGACCCCCGGCGCAGGTGGGGCAGGCCTCGGGCGCACGTATCCTCAGCTAGGAGAACCTGGTTAGGGGCAGATCTTCCTCTCCCATTGCGCCCGGCATGACAAGCCGGACGCGCATGGGCTCGATCCGGAACACGACGATCTGGGGGTTGTCCAGCCCACCCGCGGCGTAGGAGGTTACGTCGTAGCCTTTGCCGCGGGTCCACGCTTCGTGCTTCGCGCGCCCTGTGATCTCCACGGCCGTCCCCGCCACGCGCAGGTACCCCGTATCCACCCCGCGCGGGAGGAGGACGGTGAACTCCACCTGGGGATGGGCTCGGATGTGCAAGCTCTTGGCGTCCTCACGGCCCGTGCCCATGTAGAACCGCAATCCATCCCGCACGAGGGACATCGGCCGCACCCGGGGGAAGAGCCCGTCGTAGGTGGCGAGGTACATCGTTGGGTTCGGCTCTTGGGGCAGAAGATCATCAAGCAGGGTCAGGAGTTCCTGTTTCGTCATCGACATAGATCACCTTGGCAAGCATCTTACCACGGGGAAGCCCATGGGCCCATCCGCGTGCTTCCCGCCAGAGGACGCTGGAGCGGTCCGCGCTACGGGACCGGGCGTGGTGTGGAACATCCCCCAGGCTTTCCCGATGGGAGAAGAGCCTCGGTACAATGGGGCCTCGATCGATTGGCAAGGAGGATCGCAGATGGCCGACGAAAAGGCGAAGCCCGAGGCGAAGAAGGCGAACGAGGCCGCAGAGCCCAAGGAGAAGAAGCGCAGACTCCTCGGGGTCGAGCCGGTCGAGACGCGCCACGAGATCGTTGTACGGGGTCAGAAACTTGCGTACACCGCGCGGGCAGGGGTTATCCCGCTCCGGGACGCGTTCGACGAAACTGAGGCCGAGCTCTTCTTCACCGCGTACGAGGTGGATGGCCTCCCCGATCGGTCGAAACGTCCGCTTACGTTCGCGTTCAACGGCGGTCCAGGCTCGGCTTCGATCTGGCTCCACATGGGGGCCCTCGGCCCGAAGCGGGTGGCGATGGAGAAGGAAGGGTGGATGCCCGCTCCTCCCTACCGGTACGAGGACAACGTCCACACGTGGCTCGACCAGACCGACCTCGTGTTCATCGATCCCGTTGGCACCGGGTTCAGCCGCGCTTCGAAGGAGGATCTGGACAAGAAGTTCTGGAGCTTCAAGGGCGACATCGAGTCGGTGGGGGAGTTCATTCGCCTCTACCTCACGCGCTACAAAAGGTGGACCTCGCCGCTGTTCCTGGCTGGGGAGAGCTACGGGACGACGCGCGCGGCGGGCCTGGCGGGCCACCTCGTGGACCGCGGGATCGCGTTCAACGGGATCGTGCTCATCTCCACGGTGTTGGATCTGGCGGCGATCCGGTTCATGCCCGCCAACGATCTTCCGTTCCAGCTCTTCGTCCCCACATACGCGGCTACGGCGTGGTACCACGGGCGGCTATCGGACGAACTGCAGAAGCGGGCCCTGCCCGACCTCGTGGCCGAGGTGAAGGCGTGGGCGGAAGGCGATCTCACCCTCGCCTTGATGAAGGGCGACCGGTTGAGCGATGCGGACCGGCGGTCCGTGGCCAAGAAGCTCTCCCGCTACACAGGGCTGGACCTCGACTACATCCTGGGCACGAACCTCCGTGTGAACATCTACCGGTTCTGCAAGGAGCTCCTTCGCCACGAGCGACGTAGCGTGGGCCGGCTCGATTCGCGGTTCAAGGGCGTGGAAGGGTTGGCGGTGACGGAGCGGCCGGAGTTCGACCCGTCGATGCTCGCCATCACCCCTCCCTACACCGCAGCGTTCAACCACTACGCGCGGTCCGAGCTGGGGATCGAATCCGACCTCGCCTACGAGACCCTGAGCATGAGCGTGAACGAGAAGTGGGAGTGGGAAAAGGGGTCCATGCCGGCGACGGGAGAGGCGCTCCGCAGCGCGATCGCCAAGAACCCGTACACCAAGGTGTTCGTTGGTCAGGGGTACTACGACCTGGCCACGCCCCTGTTCGCTACGGAGTACATGCTCTCTCACATGAACGTCGATCCGGCGTTCCGCGCGAACTTCGAGATGGAGAACTACGAGGCCGGGCACATGTTCTACCTCGACCTGGAGTCGCTCGCGGCGTTCCGGGCGGACATCGAGCGGTTCATCGGCGCCGCGACCTAGCTGGCAGCCTGTGTGAGAGTGGCCCGCTGAGCCTTCGGCCACGCGGAGAGGGGCGGACTCCCGCGGCTCGTACCGTGGTCCGTTCTCCGTGGACCGAACGAGCCCGTACGGGCAGCGGATCACGGACAACCGATCACGGATCTCTGTGCCGAAGACCTGCGTGCCGTAGGTCCGCGGACCTCGGGACCCCCACACAGGCTAGCGCGGGGAGAACCGGTACACGGTCGCGTCCCCGAGCGGGCGGTAGCCGATCGCGCGGTAGATCTTGTTCGAGGTCGGGTTGGCGAGGTCGGTGTACAGGGCGCAGAACGCGTATCCCTGATCGAGGAGAAGCTGACTGAGACCGGCCACGCACGCCGAGGCGTACCCGCGGCCTCGGTTCTCGGGCGGCGTGTAGACGAGGCTCACTGTGGCTCCGTGAACCGAGGAGCGCGAACTCCCGGCCATCGATACCGGGCCGTCGTCGTCCCACACCCGCAACGTGGTTCCCCCTGCGAAGAAACGATTGAGGATCTCGTGGGGGTCGGTGAGGGGGTCATCGGGAACCGCCTCGGCCTGGAACCCCTGGATCCAGGCGGCGAGGATGTCCCGTTCCTCTTCGCGCGGCGGCCGCAGCACGCCGGGGACATCGCTCGGCGGGATGACCGTCCGCAGCTCGTGGATCCGCAGTTGTATCCCCACCTCAACCCTCACTGGACGGCGCCTTCCCCAAAGCCGGGCAAACGCGGTGGCGTGGGGAACAAGGCCGTTCACGCCCGGGAGGTGGGGATCGGACTCCAGGAGGTGGTTCACGACCGCTTCGATTGCCCCGACGTCCCCCTTCGGAACGGCAAGGATGAGGGGATGCGGCGGGGTGCGGACCGCGGCGGCACGGAGTTTGCCCGCTTCCAGAACCGACAGGAAGTACGGGGGATCGTCTCCGTAGGAGCGGCCGTCCCGTACGCGGGAGGCCACGCCCAGGATCAGGTTGTAGAGGGCTTCCTCCCGGAGGAGAGTCTCCTCGGCGGTCTCCAGGAACTCAGCTGCGGTTGCGTGGACCTGAACGCTCATCTCCCGCCCTCCTCTCCAGCCATTGCCGAACACCCGAGCGGAGGAGTCTATCCGAGAAGCGGGATGGCCGCCGCGTTGGGGGCAGGGCCGAGGTTAGCTCAGGAGGGGACATAGGCCCTGCAACTCCCCGCGTCCGGCGGTAACGTGCTAATGGGTGATCGCGCATGCGCAAAGCGGCTTTGTTGATGGTGCTTCTCATCCTGGCAGCTACCGTGGCGTGGGCCGGGCCCGTGCGTCGGGGGCCGATCCTCATCACCTCGGATCAGGATTTCACGCCGGAGAACGGGGTGGTCGGGGGGTGGGGGGTCTTCGGCGACCCCTACATCATCTCCGGGTTCCAGATCGATGCCGGGGGGGATGACTACGGGATCCTCATCTCGGGTACGATGCGCCCGGTCGTCATCCGCAACGTGGAGATCCTCGGCGCGCGCACCGCGGGGATCAAGGTTCAGAGCGCCAAACACGTCACGATCGAGAACGTCTGGGTACGGGGATCGGCGGTCGGGATCAGCGTGTTCCTCTCTACAAAGGTAAGCGTGTCCCGAGCCCGGATTGAGGAGTGCCCGGACGGGGTGAAAATCCTCTTTTCATCGGCGGTCGACCTGTACAACCTCCAGGTGTCGCGGTGTCGCACGGGGGTCTGGTTTGCGGCGACGGCGGGCTCGTTGCTTGCGGGATCGGTGGTTGACCGATGTGAGATCGGCGTCGTGGTCGAGCTTCGTTGTGAGGGGATGGTCATCGCCCAGAATGCATTCCTGGGATGCCGCGTTCCCGCTCGGTCCGAGGGTGGTGCAGCGTGGGACGACGGGGCGCACGGCAACTACTGGGAGGGGTTCGTCGCTCCGGACAAGAACGGGGATGGAATCCTCGACGTTCCCTATGCGATCGGCCCGGACGAAGAGGATCGGTTCCCACTCGCTTCCCCACCCGAGGTGTAGGTCCGGCGGAACCCGCGCACGATCAAGACCAGACCGATCCACGCGCCCAGCGCTCCGCCGACGAGCCACCAGAACGGGATCGAGATGCGGAGTGCCGCAAAACCGACGCCCCCGAGAAACGCGACGACGCAGAGCACGGTGGAGCGGACGAGGGCGGCTCGGCTGAGGCGGCGGGCGGACTCGGCGTTTCCGCGCTGGAGGCGGGAGACCCAGAGAAGCCCGAGGTCCCAAGTCCACAGCGCGAGGGTGGTCACGCCGAGGGCGGCGACCCGATGTCCGACGAACGCAACTGCGCTGGCGAGCCCGACGGAGAGCAGAAGCCCAAGCACAAGGCAGCTTTTCGTTCGGCACGCGATCCCCACGGCGCAGACTCCGGGCGCGAGAAGCGACAGCCACCAGATCGGATCAAAGGGGAACCCGAGCGCGGCCCACGCGAGGATCCACACGCCGAGGGCCCCCACCAACGGCGGGATCACCGCGTCCTCCTCCTTCGCCAGGCGGCCTTGGCTTGGGGGGCGAGGGGGTAGCGCACGTCCCACACGAGAGGCGTGACCCGCGCTGCGTGAAGCCGACCAAGCAGCGCCCAGCGCTCGAGCGTGAGGATACGCCGTGCCAGCTCAACCTGGAGTCCGGTCCCCAGGGATGTCTCTTCCGACGTTGCGGCATCCACGATGAGCGCCAACACCCGGTAGCCCCGGGAGGCGAGTGCGCCCAGGTCCACGTCGTCGCCGGGGAGAAGGGGGGAGACGAGGGCGACCTGGGAGCCCGCCCGCAGGAGACGGGTCGGCAGGCGGGAGATCTCGGCGAACACCTCGGACGACCCGAGCTTGGCGCGGGCCAGTTCGCGCAGGAGGCGTTCGCCGTGCCGTCGTCCGCATCCGGGGTACACCCAATCCAGGTACGCCCCGTACATGAGGAGCCCCACCCGGTGACCCTGGGCGAGAAACGTCTGGCACAGGCTGGCGGCGGCCCGCGCCGCGTGGTCGAGGAGGTCGGTCGCCCCCTGTCCCCGATACGCGCGGTCCCGCACGTCGAGCACCACCGCCACATCGGCGGCGCGTTCTTCCTCGAACTCGGTGACCACGAGCTCATCGAGGCGCGCTGCGGCCTTCCAGTTGATCCGGCGCATCTCATCCCCAGGCCGGTACTCCCGTGTGCCGAAGAACTCGATCCCCGCGCCGCCCCGCCGGGAACGCGCGGTGCCGGACTGGGGAAGGGTGCGGCGGGGGGAGATCGCGATCCCGGAGATCGTCTCGAACCTCGGAACCACGACGAGCGGGGCCGAGCAGGGCAGATCGTCGTTCCACATCGTATACCCGAGGAGATCTTCGGCCTCGACCCGCACCGCGGGCAGAGGGTAGACGCCACGTCGCGCCTCGGCTGCGCAGCGGAGTTGAACCGCTTCCCCGGCGGCAAGCTCGCGAACCTCCTCCGTGGTCCCGTCCACCAGGCGAAGCCCTGGCGGGAGAGGATCCGTCACGTGCACGAGCTCGACCCGCCACCCCCTGTTCTCGATCGTGGTCTCGATCTCGACGGTCTCGTGTTCCCAGATTCGGGCGGCGGACAGGGTGCGATGCGCGGTCAGCCGCGGCCGACGGTCCCACGCCGCCCACGCGTATGCCCCCACGAGGTGGATCGCGATCGGGAGGGCGAGGAACGGCAACTCGGCCAGCCGCAGTCCGATCCCCGTCGCGAGGAGGGTCACCAGAACGGTGAACTCGACGCGCGCCTTCGCGCTGAACACTCAACCTGCCTTGGGTACGGGTGTACGGGCGACGATGTCCGCGACCACGTCCTCTGCCCGCACGTCGCGCGTCCACAACTCGGGGGAGAGGATCAGCCGGTGGGCGAGGGCCGGCACGGCGACGGCCTTCACGTCGTCGGGCAGGACGTAGTCGCGTCCAGCGAGGGCCGCGCGCGCGCGGGACAGCTTGAGCAGTGCAAGGGACCCGCGTGGGCTCGCCCCCACGGCGAGCGAGGCGTGGCGACGCGTGGCGGCGACGAGGGCCACCATGTACCCCACGAGATCCGGGTCCACGAGCACGTGCTCCAGCGCCCGACGCAGGGCGAGGATCTCGCCGGCATCAGTCACCGCGGGCAGGGATACCTCCTCGGTCTGGCGCCGGATCCGCCGATTCAGGATCTCCTTCTCTTCGTCCGCTTCCGGGTATCCGAACCGCACCCGAACGAGGAACCGGTCCACCTGCGCCTCGGGGAGGGGAAACGTCCCCTCGTACTCGATCGGGTTCTGAGTGGCAAGGACGACGAACGGCTGCGGGAGCGGGCGCGTGTCGCCTTCGATCGTCGCCTGACCCTCCTGCATCGCCTCGAGAAGGGCGGCCTGCGTCTTGGGCGTGGCACGGTTGATCTCATCGGCGAGGACGAGCTGGGCGAAGATCGGTCCGGGTCGAAACTCGAACTTCCCCTCATCGCGGCGGAAGAGGTGGGTGCCCACGATGTCCGCCGGCAGAAGGTCTGGGGTGAACTGGATTCTGCTGAACGAGAGCCCGAGCGTCCATGAGAAGCAGCGGGCGGCGAGGGTCTTCGCCAGCCCGGGGAAGTCCTCGAGGAGGACGTGCCCTCCGGCGAGGATCGCCGCCAGCGTCAGGGAAAGGGGTTCGTGCTTCCCGACGACGATCTCCTCGATTCGGGACAGGATCTCCTTCCCACGTTCCGCTACGTCAGCTACCGTCAAAACCCCCTCCTTGGGCGTAGAACCAGAGTCGGTCCACTGCCCGTGCCAACTGCTGAACGTACCCGCGGCGCGGCACGAGCTTCGCGCGACCTCGTTCCGGGTGGAGCACGGCCCGCACGTCGGGGTGGGCCGGCCAGCGGCCGGTCACCACATCGTCCCACGCTTGGCGCGGGGGGATCGCCTCCCGCTTCACGCGGAGCGTCACGGCCGCCTGCCCGAGTCGCCGCTGGAGATCCCTCCGGGCATGGGGCGATGACTCCGCCTGTTGAATGCACTCGGTGAGTCGGGCGAGGTCCGATCGCGCCGGTTCGGGAAGCGGGGGGACGGCCGCTGCCTTCCGCGGCCTCCCCTTGCCCAAACGCAGGGTCAACACGAACAGGATCGCCAGCAGAGCGAACCACACTAGGGTCTGGGGCAGGGCGTCGACAAACCAGACCAGATAGACAATCCCGTCCAGAATCCATCCCACGGCGAACCGCAGGCCGTACGCAGCGGCGCCCGTGGCGAGGAGCACCGCGGCGACCCTCCACGGGCTAACCGTACGCCCGCTCGATCGCCGCCAGGGCAGCGAGGGCTTCCGCGCGGCGCGGTTCGCTGTCTTTGTGGCCGTAGCGCACCTCCTCGAACAGCTTGGTCAGCACGAGAACGGACTCCTCTCCCAACCCGAGGCGCGCTAGCTGATCGGCGATCTCCCGTGGGGTGACCGCCGGTCGGTTCACGCCTTGCATGCGCTGCGTCAGCACCGCAACCATCCGCGTCCAGCAGCGGATCACGACGTCCGAGACGGGAAGGCCGGCCGCCAGGTCCGCCGATGCCTCGGCGAGCGCATCGCGGATCTCCTCGCCCTCTTCCGGGGAGCGAGGCCGGAGGCGTCGAAGCAACCACCAGGCGATGGCTGCGGCGATGACGGCTGATCCCAGATAGGCAACCCAGCCCGGGGAGCGTCCCGGGGAAGGGGCCCCATCGTCCCCGGACGGGCTGGCCTGGGTCGGGAACGGAAGGACCGCCGCAGGCCCGGGATCCTCCTCCACAGGCGCGCTCTCTGAAAGTCGGAGGCGCTCCCCCAGCAGGCCCAACGCGATCAGCATGGCCGCGAGGACGAGAAGGCCAAGCAGAAGTTTGCGACGCGACTTCGGATTGACGAGGGCGATCGTCAGCGCGATGAAGAACAGGACCCAGATCACGTAGATGAGCCACGACATGTTCCCCAGCGGTACCGCCCCACCTGAGCGCCCAGGTTCGTCCGGCGGAGTCCCCCACGGGAGGCGCCCCCCGCGGAACTGGATCCCCGACATGCCCGCGGCGAGCACCCCCAGGAGAACGATCAGGAGCACTCCCAGAACGGCCAGCCGAGCCCGCGTCATGGCTCCAGCCGTAGGCCCAGCTCGCGCAGCTGCCCATCATCCACGATGGACGGGGCGTCGGTGAGGGGGCAGGCGCCGGTCGTCGTCTTGGGGAACGCGATCACCTCACGGATCGACTCCTCGCCGGCCATCATCATCACCCATCGGTCGAGGCCGAATGCGATCCCGCCGTGGGGCGGCGCCCCGTACTCGAGGGCGCGCAGGAAGAATCCGAACCGCCGCTCCGCCTCCTCCGGGCCGATGCCCAGGATGCGGAAGATCTGTTCCTGCAGCTCGCGCCGGTGGATCCGGATTGAGCCGGAAGCCAGTTCCACCCCGTTCATCACGAGGTCGTAGCACTTAGCGCGCACCTTGAGGGGATCGCTCTCGAGGAGCGGAAGGTCCTCGTTGCGAGGAGAGGTGAACGGGTGATGCTCGGATTCGAGCCGTCCCTCGCCTTCCTTGAACAGGGGGAAGTCGACGATCCAGGCGAGCCCCCAGCGGTCTTGTGGGACCAGCCCGAGTTCGTTCGCCAGGCGCAGCCGGAGATCGCCGAGAGCGAATGACGCGGTCTCGGGCCTGCCCGCCGCGAGGAGGACGAGGTCGCCGTTTTGGGCGGCGGCCCGCGCGGCGAGTGCAGACAGGGTTTCCGGTGGGACGTACTTCCCGAGCGAGGAGGTGATCTCCTCGCCCGTCTTGATCCACGCCAGGCCGGGAAGGCCGTGTCCCTTGGCCACGGCTTCGAGCTTGGCGAGCTCGCCCCGCGACTTCGTCGCCCCCCCGGCCACGGGCAAGGCGCGCACCGCACCTCCTCCGGCCACGACCTCGGCGAAGACGCGGAACGGACCCGCAGCGAAGCGGTCAGATACATCTACGATCTCCATCCCGAACCGGAGGTCGGGCTTGTCCGACCCGTAGCGGGCGATCGCCTCGGCGTACGGAAGACGAGGCAGCGGCCGGGCGATCTCGACCCCGATCGTTTCCCGGAACACGTGGGCGACAAGCCCTTCGAGAAGGGGGAACAGCTGCTCGGGCTCATCGAGGAACGCCATCTCCAGGTCGAGCTGGGTGAACTCCGGCTGGCGGTCGGCGCGGAGGTCCTCGTCGCGGAAGCAGCGCACGATCTGGAAGTACCGCTCCACGCCGGATGTGACGAGGATCTGCTTGAACAGCTGCGGCGATTGGGGGAGGGCGTAGAACGACCCCAACGACATCCGGGATGGGACGAGGAAGTCGCGCGCCCCCTCCGGCGTGGACCGGGTGAGCATCGGCGTCTCGACCTCGATGAACCCCTCTCGGTCGAGGTGCTGCCGGATGGCGAGGGCGGTGCGGTGGCGCAGGCGGAGGTTGCGCTGCATCCGCGGCCGCCGCAGATCGAGGTACCGGTAGCGGAGCCGCGTCTCCTCGCTCGGCGTGCCCTCCTCGGCGACGCCTAGCGGCAGGGGCTTCGCGTGGGAGAGGACCTCGATCGTCTCGATCTCCACCTCGATCTCCCCGGTCGGGAGAGCCGGATTGGGCGCTTCGCGGAGGCGAACCGCGCCTGCGATGCGGATCACGTCTTCGCGGGCGAGGTGGGCGCTCTGCGCGTCGCGGAGGACCAGCTGGACGATTCCCGAGGCGTCACGGAGGTCCACGAACGTGACCCCGCCAAGGTCGCGCACCCGATGGACCCAACCGGCGAGGACGACCTTCCGCCCCGCTGCCTCGCGCCGCAGTTCGCCACACGTGTCCCTGCGCATTGTTTCCCCCTTTCCAACGCCCACGATCCGAGTTCGCAGAGCCGGCAGCGTCGGGCCTCAGGCGCGACGCAAGTCGCTCGTAGCGTCGGGGCTTGTCCCCGATGGCAGTTCCCGGCGTCGAACACGGGGTTCGACGCTACGGAACACAGATCACCGACCTTCTCTGCATCTCGGCGGTGAGAAGCTGCTGGCGGAATTGTAGTCCGAATGCCGTCAGATCACAGGGGGAGGGCGGACGGGCAGATCGTGCGGTAGGCGCAGTACGAGCAAGCGGTGAATGAAGGCTTTGCCGCAAACTCCCCAGACCGAATCCCCGTGGCGGCGTCGCGGATTGCGGCACGAGCGTGTTCCATCCTCTTTTCGTTCGGGACTGCCCGGCCGACCACCACCTCGGGGGTGAGAAATCGGAGCTGAACCTCAGCGGGCCGTTCCCCGAACATCCGTTCGTAGCCGAGGGCATAGATCGAAAGCTGGAGGGATTCCCCCGCCCGACGGTCGGCGGCATCCTCCCCCACATCGGACGTCTTGTAGTCGATGATCGTTGCTCCGCCTGCTCCGCGGTCCACGCGGTCCCAGTACCCGATCACCTTGGCCTCGCCCTCTGCAAACGAGAAGAATTTCTCCACGAACGCCGGCCGCGCGCTTGACCCCTCCTCGAACGCATAGAACGCCTCCAAGGCAGCTTCACCGTGGCGGAGCATCTCCTTCTCGTGCACGGCGGACAGGAACCCCTCGGATCGCCAGGCGTGGCGGAACACCCCCCGCAGGTCTTCCGCGGGAGGCGTTCGTCCGTGGACCTTGGCGAGATGATACGCCTGAATCGCCTGATGAACGGCGTTCCCGAGGATGACGATCGGATGAAGGCGGATCGGCACGCGCAACACGTGCACGTAGCGGTACTTGAGGGGACACGTCAGCCAGTCGTCTACCTGCCGGAACGAGAGCTGCAGGGGGCCTGAGCCCTGAGCGTCCACGATGGGGGCGGGCTCCTTACCCTCTCGGCGGATCCGGAACAAGGGCGTGGTCTCCGCCGCGCGGCCCGACAGGGCATCCGGGCCCAGGGATTCCAGGACGAACCGCGAGATCTTGGCTGCCCGCTTGCGCGGGGCCTCGCCCGGCGGGCGGTAGTCGTCAGCAGAGAGGAGATAGAGCCTCTTCTTGGCGCGGGTCATCCCCACGTAGAACAGGCGGCGTTGCTCCTCGAGGTGACCCAGGTCCTCCGGGATGTCCTCCCCCCGCAGGCTGCGGGGAAGGGAGAATGTGGGCCGGGCGATTCGCCCGGGGAAGAAATCCTCCACGAGTCCAGTGAGAAACACGGCCTCGAACTCCATCCCCTTTGCCTGGTGGAAGGTCATCACCTGGACTGCATCTGCACCGGGTTCAGCCTCTCCGATCATCGGGTTCCACCCCAGCTCCCGCAGCTCGTCTACGTAGCGGATGAACCACGGTACCCGGTCGTAGCGGGCCACGTCCTCGAACCGACGGATGACCCGCTCGAAGAACTCGGCGATGTGGGCGACCGCCCGCCCGGAGCCCGGATCGGAAGAGTGGACGAGGGCCTGGAGGTAGCCGGTGCGTTCCATCAAAAACGCGTACACGACACGCCCGGTGGGGTTGCCGCGGGAGAGGGCTTCACACGCGGTGAGGTCAGCGAGCGCCCGCTCTGCCGCTGCGTGGCCGGTTTTGCTCAGCGTTTCTCGCGCTATGGCTTCGATGAGGACCTGCCGCAACGGTCGGTGCTCGCGTTGCGACTGCGCGGTGAGGAGGGCGAGATCTTCGCCCGGCATCCGATAGATGGGAGAGCCGAGGAGGTGATACAGGGATTGGCTGTCCCCCGGGTCGGCGAGGGCGCGGAGGAACGACAGAACGAGCTTGATCTCCTCCTGGTCGAACATCCCGGCCCGGAACCGGCCGGCAAGCGTCCAGGGGATGCCTTCTTCGGAGAGCGCACGCAGGTACGGATCCGGCCGGTGCCGGTTGCGGTAGAGGAGGGCCACTTCGCGGTACGGGGTCCCTGCCGCGTTCAGCTTCTTCGCCTCGGCGGCGACGAACTCGGCCTCCTCGCCCACCGCAGGGGAATGGTGGTGGACGGGTTCCAGCCCTTGACCGTAAGGCGACGTGAGCTCTTTCGTGATCGCGTAGGCGATCTCGCCCCGCAGGGACAGTGCCTCCAGCCGGTACGCGTTCGCTCGGATAAGGCGTGAAGCGGAGTCGAGAATCGCTTGCGTAGAGCGGAAGTTGCGGGTGAGAACGACCACCTTCACCGACGGGAACGCACGGAGAAAGCCGAGGAGGTTGTCCCATGGAACTCCGCGAAACCCGTAGATCGCCTGGTCATCGTCTCCCACTGCGGTTGCGTTCCCGTGGCCGGCGAGAAGCTCGATGAGCCGGAGTTCAGCTCGGCTCGTGTCCTGAAACTCGTCGGCGAGTACGTGAGGGAATCGTCGGTGGTACTCGGCGAGGAGGCCGGGCCGGTCTTCGAGCAGCCGCACCGTGCGCACGATCAGGTCGCCGAAGTCTACGTGCCCCTCCTGCTCGAGCAGCCCCTGATAGGCAGCGTACAGATCGCACAGCTCGCGGTGCAGACCGGCCTCGTCGGGTGCGAGCGAACCTCGCGCTTCGTCCAGCCACGCCTGGTAGGTTTCTGGGGATACGGCGTCGTCCTTGGCGCGCCCGATGAACGCGAGCAAAGGGGACAGCAATCGGAGCGGCTGGCGCAGGGCGCGCGGGCGCAGCTCGTGCAGGGGCAGGTCCGTGAGGTGGTCCAGGAGAAACACCCGCTGGTCCCACTCGTCGAGCACACGGAAGTCCGGGGGCAGCCCGGCGAGCGGCGCGTTTTCGCGCAGAATGCGCTCACACACCGAATGGTAGGTGGCGACCCAAGCGTCGAGCGCGGCGTAGCGGATCCAGTCGAACGCCCGGTCGAGCATCTCGTCAGCGGCTTGGTGGGAGAACGTGAACACGAGGAGCTGGCTCGGCCGCTCGACGATTCCCTCGGCGATGAGGTAGGCGATGCGGCGGGTGATGACCGTGGTTTTGCCCGTTCCCACACCTGCTAATACGAGAAGCGGCCCGCCGCGGTGGGTGACCGCCTCCCGCTGCTCACCCGTGAGGCCCTCCAGGATGTCCGGCATCGAGTGGAAGTGTACCCGCCCCGTGGCGCCTTTCTGACTGGCAGGCGACCGCACGCGGAGCTAACCTTGGCTCATGAACCCCTTCAGCGTGTTCATCCTTATTGCGATCGTGGGGGCGATCGTCGCGATGGGCGCGGTGGTCGTCTCCGAGTGCCGGGATGCCCAGCTCATAACCCTGCCCGCTACGGTGATCGACAAGGCCGTCATGGTGCGGGAAAGAGCGGTGACCACAACGGTTCCTGCCAGTGGGTGCTCAACGTGTCCGGGCGGTGGTTCGGGCGGTACGACCACGGTGACGACCATCGTTCAGGAAGAAACGTTCTACGTGATGCTTGACATCATGGACGATGCCGTGATGCGGACCGAGCGGGTCGAGGTGAGCAGCGCTCTGTACCACAAGCTCAGGACAGGCGATGCAGTGGAGTACCGGCTCCTCCGCGGGAAGACGACAGGCCGTCTGTGCGGCCGCCCGGAGGTTCTGGTCCCTGCGCCCGCATAGTTCGGACTCAACACCGCACCTCGACACCCAGGCAATCAAGACGAAGGACCCTGGGATCTCCCAGGGCCCACGCTTCGAGAAACGCGCTGGCACCTCTACTGCGTCACCTCTACCTTGTCAATCACGAGGTCGCAGTTGTAGTCGTAGATCACCAGCGTGATTCGTGGTTGGATCACCCGGCGGTTGGCAAACGCGTACGAGACAACGTACCGGCAGTCGTTCGCCCGACCGTCGCCGTCGAAATCCCCCCGCTGCACGTCGCGACTCAAGATCTGCACACGGAGATCCACGAGCACGTTGCAGTCGATGTCAATGGTCACTGTGTCCGCCGTTCCGTTCTGGTTGGCATCGGTGAGCCACAGCCGGTCATCCGTGATGCCGTCGAGGTCGAGGTCGGCGTAGAAGGCGCGCGGGAAGCTTTGGGGGTCGTGCGGGTGGGTGCCGGCTGCGATCTCGTCCTCGTCCGCGAACCCGTCTCCGTCCGTGTCCACCGGCGTCTTCACCACCGGGTGGACGATTGGGATGAGCTGCGTATTGCAGGGATCCTCGTCCAGTCCGTCAATGAACCCGTCCGAGTCCGAGTCGCGGTTCGTCGGGTCGAGACACGGCACGAACCGGACGTAGAAGTCCACGTCGTCCTCGTCAATCAGACCGTCCCCGTCGTTGTCAATGCCATCTACTGGATCCTCGTCGATCAGCCCGTCGCCGTCGTTGTCAAGGTTCACGAAGGTGAGCTCGGTGCACACCCAGCGCACCTCGGGCCCATCGAAGATCCAGTCGTTGTCAGTGTCGTGATCGAGGGGGTTCGTGGGGTTGAACGGGAAGAACGCCGGCGGATTGGTCTGTCCCCGTAGTTCCTCCCAGTCGGTCAAACCATCGTGATCGGTGTCGGGATCGCACGGGTTGGTCTCCATCCGGTGGGGGATCGCCGGACCGGGGATCGGCCCGTGGTGGCCGTGATCGAAGTCGCTGACGAGGAAGTCGAAATGCCCGTCGTGGTTCAGGTCCTCTTCTCCATCGGACAGGCCATCTCCGTCCGAGTCCCACAGAAGCGGGTTCATGCATCCGCAGACCGGCTTGACGTTGTTCGCCTCCGGGTACACGACCGTGATCGAGCGCCCGAACAGGTCCGTCGCCGGGATGAGGTGCTGACGAGAGACCGAGAACGAGAGGCGCTCGATGCCATCGCCGACGGCGTCGCCGTCGGTGTCCGGGTTGTTGGGATCCGTCTCGTCGGGATGCCGGGCGCCGTCGCCCCGCTCGTTCTCCCCGATCCCCAGCGGGTTGGGGTGGCCACCGATGCCGGTGAGACACCGTGGGTTGACAACAACGCTGGGATGGCCGCTCGTCATGTACGGGGTGCGAGCTCCGCCGTCGCACAGACCGTCGGCGTCCGTGTCGCAGTTGGCGGGGTTGGTGGGGTTCGACCCGAACACCTCCGCCGAATCCAGCAGACCATCGTCGTCCGTATCGGGGTCGAACGGGTCGGTGGGGATCGGCCCACCGCCGGTGACCTCGTGCCAGTCGTTGCGACCGTCGCCGTCCGTGTCCCAGTTGCCGGGGTCGGTTCCGATGGCGATTTCCTCTCCATCGAGGAGGCCATCGCCGTCTGAGTCGGGATCACAAACGTTGCACAGACTGTCATCCTGTTGCTCACCCGAGGCATCGGTGACCACCAACCGCACCGTCCCCGGCCACCCTACATCGGCAGCGGCGATGTCCGCGAAGTCCTCGTAGTGGGTCCAGCTGTACGTGACGCCCACTGCGACGAACGTGCGTGAGACGACCGCGCCGTCCTGAACGCCATCGTTGTCCGAGTCGGCGTCGTTCACGTACGGACAGACGAGGTCAGGTGTGCCGCCGAGCCCTCCCGCCAGCGCGCTGAGACCGCTCCCCGCGAACTCCTGCGGATCGAACAGGTGATCGCCATCGGTGTTGGTGCTCAAGGGATCGCTCACCTGGTCGAACTGGCGCTTTGGCCAGGTGCCGCTCACGGCGATCAACTCATCGGCATCCGCGAGGGTGTCGTTGTCCGTGTCGGCATCCAGGGGATCGGTGCCGGTGATGTGGACTTCCTCGTAGTCGGAGAGCCCGTCGTTGTCCGAGTCCGTGTCGAGGGCTGGCACGGTCTGAGCGAGGGACGGGCCGGGCGCAGGGGTGAAGAGGTACGGCGCGAGCAGATCGTTGCCAGTCCCCCGCATGCTACCGGCGAGGACGATGTAGCCCAGGGGCGGCGTGCTTGTTCCCATGGGCAGCACCGTGGACACGCCTTGCGGCGTGGCGGTCCGGCCGAGGAGGCCCTCCTCTTCGCCATCCTGGAGTCCGTCGCCATCCGAGTCGGGGTTGCAGGCGCACGTCTCGCCCCAGCCCTGGGTCGTGCTGTCCCCAATCTGGTAGTTGTTCCAGATGCCGTCCTTGTTCTTGTCCTCGTAGCCGTCCTGGAGCCCGTCGTCATCCGAGTCGTCGTCGTTGACGAACGGACAGATCGTGTCAGGGTTGCCGCCCAGAACGCGCAGGTACGTGCTCCCGAGCCCCGTTCCGGGGTACTCGATCGCGTCGGGGAGCCCATCGTCGTCGGTGTCTGGGTCCAGCGGATCCGATTCCTGGATGAACGTCCGCTTCGGCCACGCGCCGCCCGTGGCGATCAGCTCGTCGGCATCGGACAGGGTGTCGTTGTCTGTGTCCGCATCGAGCGGGTTGGTACCGGTGACGTTCACCTCTTCCCAGTCGGAGAGCCCGTCGTTGTCGGAGTCGTCGTCGAGGGCGGGCGTCGTCACGCCGAGCGCGGCCCCGTCCACACCTGGTACCGTGGACACGCCTTGCGGCGT
>DLNB01000022.1:0-33126 GCA_002479455.1 Acetothermia bacterium UBA7521 | reverse complement strand
TCCTTGTTCTTGTCCTCGTAGCCATCGAGAAGGCCGTCGTTGTCCGAATCGGGGTTGTCCACGAATGGACAAGCTATGTCTGGGTCCCCGCCCAGGCCGCGCAGGTAAGTGCTCCCGAGCCCGGAGCCGGTCCACTCGATCCCATCGAGGAGCCCATCGCTGTCCGTGTCCCGGGTGAGGGGGTCACTCACCTGGCGGAAGGTCCGCTTGGGCCAAGCCCCGCCTGTGGCGATCAACTCGTCGGCGTCGCTCAGCCCGTCGCCGTCCGTGTCCCAGTGAAGCGGGTTCGTCCCGGTGACGTTGACCTCTTCCCAGTCGGAGAGCCCGTCGTTGTCCGAGTCGTCGTCGAGCGCGGCGACGGTGGTCACCACCCCCGACCGAGTGACAGCGGTGATGGGACCAGCCCCAAACAACCCTTCCTCCTCGCCATCGCTGAGGCCGTCGCCGTCGGTGTCCCAGGTGCAGAAGCAGGTCTCGCCTGATCCCTGCGTGGTGCTGTTCCCGATGGTGTTGGTGATGATCCCGTCGCGGTTCCGATCCTCGTACCCATCCTGGAGGCCGTCGTCGTCGGAGTCATCGTCGTTCACGAACGGGCAGCCGGCGGTGATCTCCAGATCATCGCGCAGCCCGTCCCCGTCCGTATCCTGCATCAGCGGATCGGCGTGATCCCGGATGTCCGAGAGGCTCCAGGTCCCGACCTCTGCGCCATCCGATACCGTGTCGCAGTCGGTGTCGGCTACACAAGGGTTCGTCCCGTACACGTAGAACTCGTCGCCGTCGGAGAGCCCGTCGCCGTCGCTGTCCCACACCGTGGGGTTCGGTCGGCGGCTTCCTCCGATGTAGCCGTCTGCCCAGGCGATCTCGTCGGCGTCCCACATGCCGTCACCGTCGGTATCAACGTTGTAGGGATCCGTGCCGATCGCAATCTCGACCACATCGGGGAGTCCGTCGCCGTCGATGTCTGTCTCCATCGCGAGGGCGGCGGCGTCGATCACGATCCCGACCCCGGCGACGATCGCCTTGGCGATGTCGCTATAGGGGATCGTTACGCCCGTGCTCACGATGAGTCCGCCGACGATGACTCCATCGGGTATGACATCGAGCACGAGCGCCACCCCGTCGAGGTAGAGTTTGTAAAGGTCCAGGACAAGCTTGGCCGCGTTGAGACCCATGAGTGTCGCAGTGACGTCGATACCGCCCGACCCGCATCCGTCGTCGCACTGAGATCCGTCAGTGCCGTCCCCTTCGTCCTCTTCGAGTGTGCGTTGGATGCTGATCGCGCCCGTTGACGCGAGATGGGTCCTGTTCGTTGGCTGATACTGCACGGCCAGACTGACGAACGGCAACTGCGAATCGAGGCTACCGGCACAGTACAGGACCATACCGGAGATCCCGCCACACAGGATCGTATCCGGCTGGAGCAGGCGGATGTCTCCTGTCATCAGGGTAGGGAACCCCGCGTTGCCTGAATCCTCCTGCACGGTCACCGTGTAGGTCACTCCCGTCGCCGTGCTGGATCCTGTGACCTCCGTGACCGTCGGGCGCCTCTGGATCCCCTGACCGTAGTAACCCTCGCTGTTGGCGTGGATGCCGTCGAGTGCTGTGTAGCTCGCGTAGATCGTGTCGATCCCTGCATGCCCGTCTAGACCGGTGCATGTGTACACAAACGTCCCTGAGGGGGCCACGCCCACCGATGGAACCAGCGTCGCATCCGCTCCGAGGTAGGACGAGTACGAGAGCACGCCGAGCGGAGGCGTCGCTGTCCCGACTCCGGCGATATCCTCCACGGTGACCGAATACGTGCATCCCTGGTTGACGAGGATCGTCTCCGCACAGCCGTCCACCGTCACCCGCGTCGGGCGTAGGTGCACGGTCAGCAACTGACTCGTCGATCTCTCGACATATACGGTCGAGCTCGTCCCGAAGGTGGCGGTCAGGGTCGTGATGCCAGCTTCGAACGCCCCCGGCGTGTACGTGACCGTGCAGCACCCGTTTGCGTCGAGCGTTGTAGCGTAACTTGTCGGATATATACTTTCGAACAAGCCGGTCCCATCGGTTGTCAGGGTGACCGTCTGTCCGGTCAAGTCAGGGGGCGTGCCGGATGTCGTGTCGTCCTCGACGCATACCGTGATCAGCACGTTCTGCAAGATGTAGGCCGTGGTCGGAGAAACGCTCATCACGACGTCGGCGTGGCGCTTCTGGATTGCCTGATCGAACGTGTCGCTGCCACTGGCGTAGACACTGTCCCCGGCGTAGCTTGCGGTGATGACGTGCGGCGTGGTCGCGGCGTCCGCCGGTGTGTACGTGAACTCGAAGTACCCGCCGTCGAGTGCTGCCAGGTCGTACGACGTCGGTGTCAGCGTTCCGCTCCCGCTTGTGGTGAGCGTCACCGTTCCGATGGGGGGCGTCGCGTAGTTCTCCGGGATACCGTAGACGGAGACCCTTCCTGTGGCCGTGTCCCCGACGACAAGTGGGGTGTCCGAGACGAAGATGGTCACGCCCGTCGCTGGGAGGACCGTGTGCTCCTCGGTATCGGAGGCGCTAGTGAAGTTCCCGTCTGAGGAGACGAACGTCGCCGTGATCGTCAAGTCGCCAACCGTGGCCGAGGTCAGGAAGCAGCGCCAGACCCATCCATTCGGATAGTCCCCGCTCGACACGGTTCGGGAGTCACTCGCGCCGTGTCCGTCCGTCACAGTGACCGTACCGTACGGGCTCAGACCGCTTGGGTTGTCCCCGGTGACCTTGACCTCAAATTCGACCGCGTACTGCTGCCCCACCACCGAAGGTTCGGGGCATATGCCTGTACCGCCGGTACAGGCCGGATCGCTCGTATCCTTGATCGTCACCGTGACGGCGATTTGGGTCAAGCCGGCAAACCCTAGCGCCAGGACTAGACCGAGAACCGCGACCAGTGCCCCGCAGGTTCTGGCCCCGACACGGCCCGTCACGCTGCACCCCTTGGCTGAAAGACCCCTCATTTCTGCCTCCCGCACCGCTCTAGAACACATAGCCGATCGTCACTCCGAACTGGGACAGCCCGCCGCGGCCGAACACCAACGTGAACCCCACCTGGACGGGGCTGAGGTTGAGGCTGAACCGGAGGCTCAGCGCCGAGAACGACAAGCCCTTGTCGGATCGCCAGGAGTAGCTGAGGCCGTAGTTGGACGTGAACAGCCCTTGGTTGAGCGCCAAGCCAACCGATGCCCCCGTTACGCCCTTGTCGGGCGTGGCAGTGGCGGTGGCCGAGCACGTTCCGCTTGTCCACCCCAGGTTGAATTGGTGGCGGTAGCTCATGTTGAGGCTTGCGGATGTGAACCCGCCTGAGCTATCGAACTGAAGGTTCAGCGTGCCCACGGGAGTGGGGATGCTCACCGAGAACCCGCCCCAGGTAAGTCCGGTGGTGATCCCGAGGGTGAACGATGTACTGATGGTCACCGTTTCGTACAGAGTAAGGGAGATGCTGCCAGTGAGGGCGATGAACGGGCTGTCCTTGGGCTGGATCTTGGCCGAGATCCCAACCCGGAAGTTGCTGAACGGCCCCGTGCACCACGGGCAGGGGAACGGGATATTGGCGAGCGATACTGTGAGGTACATCGCGT
This sequence comes from Acetothermia bacterium UBA7521, assembly GCA_002479455.1. GTDB lineage: Bacteria > Bipolaricaulota > Bipolaricaulia > Bipolaricaulales > Bipolaricaulaceae > Bipolaricaulis. The sequence goes on along the minus strand of DLNB01000022.1, from coordinate 29,527 downwards.
CGGGGTTGGCCTTGCCGCTGGTGGAATGCTTCTTCACGGTGAACGCGCCGGGTTCAGCGCCCAGGCACATCTGAACCGTGATGTTCACCCCCCCGCTTGCCCCCACCGTGAGAGTGATCAGGCTCCCCAAGGCGAAGTTCTGGTCTGCATTCGTGTAGCTCAACGGCCCGAAACTGGTGCCCGGGTTCGGGAAGTTGAGATCCTGAAACACCACGATCCACCGCACGCTCATCCCGGAGATGTCGCCCGTCATCTCAGCGCGGGCTTGGGCAAACAGGAGATCCCCCGGGGAAATGACCGCCATGTTGGGCAGGTTGTTGACATCCAGGACCGACTCATAGGGCACGGCGAAACACACCTCGGAGTTGAGTTTAAGGGCGCTCCACCTGCCCTCGAATCCGAGGACGAGGTGTTCGGTACCCGGGATCCCAAACACCGTGCCGACTGTAACAGCAAGGGAATCAAACGAACATCTGAGATTGATTCCCACCTCGAGATCCCAAGCGAACACTGTTCGTTCGCACGGGGTGTCCAGTTTGATCTCGTCGACGATAGTACAAGGCAACGGGAACCCCATCAGGCTGACGGTGGTCGAACCGCTCAACAGCCCCAATCCGGATGAAGAAACCTGGGTCCAGCCACCCCACCCGGCCCATGCGCAGCACGCCATCACAAGCACAAGCCGCTTCCCCACTTCCCTCCCCCTCCTCGCCTACTGCCGCCTCTCGAGTGTGATCTCCGTTACCTTCACGGAAAAGACGCCTACTATAAGACTAGGCGCAGGAGGTGTCAAATCCGGATCGGGTGCGCAGGCGATGGGCAATCCCGTCACAGGTGAAGCTAGGGGATATCACCTGTAACGGGTTTCGTACGACGCAGTGGGCGTCCTCTAAACCCGGACGACTTGCTGGATCCAACGCGGGCGCATCGCCGCCGGAGGATCGACCTCACGTCACGGAGCCGCGCACCGCGCGGATTCGCTGATACAGGGTGAGGCAGCGACCTCACGGACCCGTGAGGTCGGTCACGTCCCACAGCCGCACGGTTCCATCGCGTGATCCAGAGGCGAGAAGGGTCCCGTCGGGAGAGAACGCGATGCTCGTGACCCAACCTGTATGGCCTGTCAGAGTACGGAGCCCTCTTCCAGTAGTCGCCTCCCCGAGCCGAATCGCAGTGTCGAAGGACCCCGTGGCAAGCACCCTCCCGTTCGGGCTGAACGCGATACAGGTGATCGGGCTGGTGTGAGGGGTGGAGCGAACCTCCCAGCCCCCCGTTGCACTCCACAGCTTGAACTCGCCGGAAAAGAAGGCGCCTCCGCGTGCCGCGGATGCCAGGAACGCACCATCCGGGCTGAAGGCAACGGAGGTGAGGTAGTCGCTGTGCCCCTGCAACGTGAGCAGAGTCAACCCTGTGGAGACTTCCCAGATCCGCACCGTCGTGTCGTAGGACCCGGAGGCAAGGCGCGTCCCCTCGGGGTTGAACGCCACAGTGGTTACCCAGTCGGCGTGTCCGCGTAGGGTGCGTATCTCCTTGCCGGTGGTTGCATCCCACAACTTCACGGTGGTGTCGCAGGATGCCGACGCGATCACGTAGATGGACGGGCTGAACGCGACGGCGGTGACGCAGGCCGCGTGCCCGGTCAGCACGTGAAGCGTCTTCCCTGCAGATGCCTCCCATACCCGGATCGTGGCGTCATCGGATCCGGACACGAAGAGTTGGGAGTCCGGACTCCAGGCAAGGGAGTTGATCGGACCGGTGTGCCCCTCCAGGGTTCGGACCGTCCGCCATGTGCTCGTGTCCACGATCTGGATCGCGTGGTTCCGCGCACCTACCGCGAGGTACTGGCCGTTTGGAGAGAACGACACGGCGGAAACATAGCCGAAGGAGATCGTCCGCTGTGAGGGCAACGCAGATTGGGTTGCGTGGGCACTTGGCCCGATCCCCGTAGTCAGTATGACCAGCGGCACAACCGCTACCAGGCCCCTCCATCCGTTCACGGTCTTCACCTCCGGGGCTGATCTTGACCTCAGTATACCGGATGCCTGCCATGCCTCGGGTTCCCACTCCGCTTCCGCGGTGCGCGACGGTCTTCGTCTCAGAAAACGCGGCTTTTCCTCCAGCCCGGATGGGGTTACACTCGCCGGGCGCCCGATCGGGTCGGCCCTGTGGGCCGCTCTATCTGCCTGCATCGCGATGGGCAGGAAGACTGGAAAGCTCTTCTCGAGCGGGAAAGGAAGGATCCAGTGAACAAGCGAACGATCGCCGAACCGTACAAGATCAAGGTTGTGGAGCCGCTGCGGATGACCACGCGGGACTACCGCGAGCAGAGGATCCGCGAGGCGGGGCACAACACCTTTCTCCTTCGCAGTGAGGACGTGTATATCGACCTCCTCACCGACTCCGGCACCTCGGCGATGAGTGACAACCAGTGGGCAGGGATGATGCTTGGGGACGAGGCCTACGCGGGCTCACGAAACTTCTATGCTCTGGAGAAGGCGGTCCAGGACATCTACGGGTTCAAGCATGTCGTGCCCACGCACCAGGGCCGAGCCGCAGAGCACATCACGTCGCAGCTTCGTGTCAAGTCCGGGCAGTACGTGCCGATGAACATGTACTTCACCACCACCCGCGAGCACGTCGAGCGGGCGAGGGGGATCTTCTACGACTGCATCATCGACGAGGCGCATGACCCGGCGAACCCTCACCCGTTCAAGGGGAACGTGGATCTTGCCAAGCTCGATCGTCTGGTGCGGGACAAAGGCCGCGATGCGATTGCCTACCTCTCGATCGCCCCGTGCGTGAACATGGCCGGCGGGCAGCCGTTCTCGATGGACAACCTGCGCCAGGTGGCGGCGTGGGCGGATCGTCACGGAACCCCCATCATCTTCGATGCCACGCGGGCGGTGGAGAACGCGTACTTCATTCAACAGCGCGAGCCTGGCTATGCGGGAAGGCCGGTGCGCGAGATCCTCCGCGAGATGATGAGCTACGGCGAGGGGTGCACGATGTCCTCCAAGAAGGACAACCTTGTCAACATCGGGGGGTTCATCGCCACGAACAACGAGGCGTTCTTCACCCGGGCCAAGGAAATGGTCGTCGTGTTCGAGGGTCTCCACACCTACGGCGGGCTCGCCGGACGCGACATGGAGGCCGTTGCGCGAGGGATCTACGAGATGGTGGACGACCTCTACATCGCCAGCCGCGTGCGCCAGGTCGAGTACCTGGGGAACCGCCTCCGCGAGGCCGAAGTCCCCATTGTGGAGCCGGTCGGGGGCCACGCCGTGTTCGTGGATGCGAAGCGGTTCCTCCCGCACCTTCCTCAGGAGGAGTTCCCCGCTCAGACCCTGGCTGCGGCTCTGTACGTGGACAGCGGAGTCCGCGGGATGGAGCGGGGGATCGTGAGCGCCGGTCGAGATCCGGCAACGGGCAACCACCGAGCGCCGAAGCTCGAACTCGTGCGGCTGACCATTCCCCGACGCGCGTACACGAACCTTCATATGGACGTGGTCGCCGAGAGCTGTATCGCCCTGTTCGAGTGGCGAGAGGCGATCCGCGGCCTGAAGATGGTCTACGAGCCGCCCGAGCTCCGGTTCTTCCAAGCCCGGTTCGAACCCGTCGTTCCGTAGCATAGCATCCACCGCGATCCTATCAGCGCCTGCAGCCATCTGTGGTAGGCGTGGGCCCGGTTGCCGTGCCTCGTTGGCCTATATAGAATCGACTATCCTATGTATGCGAGGAGGCGACGGTGGCCTATCGACGTCGGGTGCAGGTGACGGGAGGGGGGACGTTCCTCGTGACCTTGCCCAAGGAGTGGGCGGATCGGATGGGGGTCGGCCAGGGGAGCGAAATGGTCCTGATCCCGAACGAGTCGGGCGCGATGCTGATCGTTCCCGAAGGGGTGCGAGACCGTAACCGCTGCGCGTTGGCCATGACAGGCCGGGAGCATGTTCACCTTCAGCGGGACATCATCGCACGCTACATCGCGGGGTTCGACGTGATCGAGGTTATCGGGGACCGCATTGGACCGGAGGGTCGCCGCGTGGTGCGGGAGATCGCGCAATCCCTTGTCGGGGTGGAGGTCCTGGGCGAAACGCAAGGTGCGGTCGCGCTGCACTGCGTGGCCAATGTTCGCGACTTCCCGGCACCGCTCACCATCCGCCGGATCCTGGAGATCGCGGGTGCGATGTGGGACGACGCGGTGGCTGCATTCCTCACGCGGGACGAGGAGTTGGCCCGCGATGTCGAAGAGCGCGATGGGGATGTAGATCGCCTCGTGCTCCTTGTTGCGCGCCAGTTCGGGCTTCTCCTGCGGGATCTCATCGTCGAGGAGGAAGTGGGGATGTCCCGGTTCGAGTTCCTCCACTACCACACGGTGGCTGATCAGCTGGAGCGCGTGGCGGACCATGCGGTGAAGGTGTCTCGTGCGGCGCGCAGCGTGAGCGAGGTGCCTCCGTCTCGGTACGCAGACCGGGCCCGGAAGATGGCCGTGTCGTCGCAGGAATCTGTGCGAGAAGCCGTCGCCGCCTTCACGGATCGAGATGTGGCGCGGGCCAACCGGGTCCTTGCCGAGAAGGCGGTGAAGACCGGTGTCACCGACTGGATGCAGGAAGCAATCCGCACTCAGCAAGAGAATGCCCGTCCGTTGACGCTCCTCCACGACAGCCTCCTCCGCTGTCGTGAGCACGGGTTCAACATCGCCGAGACGGCGCTCGACGCCTCGGCGTCTGCATCGAGTTCTAACTCTATATAGACCATCCGTCAGTAGCGAGGCAACGGATCTGTCTATCATATCCTATAAGACGAACTTCTCAGCAGAAAGCGGTTGACCTGGCAATCTCTGTAGCTATACTTCGGCTCATCTCTATATAGAACAGGAGGAAGAAGATGCGGAAACTAGCTTGGCTTCTCGCGGGGATGTGGGTTGTAGCGGGGCTGGCACAGCCCACGGCGTCGATCGACTCCCAGGCGATCTTGGTCGATGGTTCGAGCACCGTTGGGCCGGTCAGCGAAGCGGTGGCAGCGGACTTTCTCGCCCAAGCTCCGCGGGCACGAATCTCGGTGGGCGTGAGCGGGACAAGCGGTGGGTTCCGGCGATTCCTCGCCAACGAGACGGACATCAACGACGCGTCACGGCCGATCCGACCGGCTGAGATCAGCACGGCGAAGGATCGCGGAATCGAGTACCTCGAGCTGATGATCGGGCTGGACGGCGTGGCCATCGTCGTGTCGCGGACAAGTGGGGTCTTCCTCGACGGGGTGCCGGTGATGACCCTAGGCGAGCTGAACCTCCTCTGGAGCCGCGAGAGCGAGGGGCTCATCACCCGCTGGAGCCAGATCAGCCCGCGCTTCGCCGATGCACCGATCGTCCTCTCCGGCGCCGCCAGCACCTCGGGCACGTTCGACGTGATGACCGCGGTTGTATGCGGGAAAGAGGGCGACAGCCGCACGGACTACTTCGGAACAGAAGAGGACCAGCTCCTCGCTGAGCAGACGGGCGCCGATCCGTACGCGCTGACCTACTTCGGGTTCGCGTTCCTGGATCATAACCGGGACCGGGTCCAGGCGATCGCCATCGATCCTCGTCCTGAGCTCATCGACACTCCAGCCCCGGTTCTGGCTGAGATCAACGCCCGCCGCGCGGCAGCGGGCAAGAAACCCCTCGTCGTCGCCGGGGGAGCCCCCCAGGGCGTCCTTCCCTCGGTGGACTCAATCGCCGACTTCAGCTACCCGCTGAGCCGGCCGCTGTTCTTCTATCTCAACCTTGCATCGGCCAATCGGCCGCTCGTGCAGCAGTTCGTGAGCTTCTACCTGAGCGAGGAGATCATCGGCGACCCGGAGTTCCTGCTCGACGTGGGTTATCTCCCCATCTCGGCGGAGCTCCGCGAGGCGGCCCGGCGGATCTGGACGAACCGGATCACGGGCACGGCATTCGGCGGGTCGATCACGGGCTTCACGCCCGACGACATCGCTCGGCTGTACCGGAAGCACGCGGGCTTCTAACCCTGGAGCATGAATCTCATCCCTCGCTCCCTTTCCCGAGCCTCTCGCGGCCGCAGTCGCCGCGAGAGGCTCGCCACCGCGGGGCTCGCCACCGCGGGCCTGCTTGCGGTGGTGCTCACGTTCACCATCATTGCCCTATTCGTGCACGGAAGCATCCCGTTTGTGCGGACGGTTCCCTTGAGGGAGTTCCTTGGGGGAACCCGCTGGGCGCCGCTCCACGAACCGGCAAGTTATGGGATCCTGCCGTTGGTGGGAGCTACCGTGGTGACGACCGGCATCGCGCTGGCTGTTGCCGTGCCGCTCGGGCTCTTATCGGCCGTGTTCCTCAGCACCTACGCCCCCAGTTCGGTACGCCGCGTGTTCAAGCCAGCGCTTGAGCTCCTGGCGGGTATCCCGACCGTGGTGTACGGGTTCTTCGCGCTCCGGTTTGTGACGCCCCTCCTCCAAAGCCTCATCCCTGTGTTGGGGTTTTGGAACGGGCTGTCGGCGGGACTGGTGATGGGTATCATGATCGTCCCCTACATGGCGTCGCTGTCCGAGGACGTTCTCTATGCGGTGCCCCGTTCGTTATGGGAGGGAGCCTACGCCTTGGGAGCAACCCGGTTTGAGACCGTGATCCGCGTGGTGATCCCGGCCGCCCTGTCTGGGATCGGCGCCGCGTTCATCCTCGCGATGACGCGGGCGGTGGGGGAGACGATGATCGTCGCCCTCGCCGCGGGCCGAACGCCAACCTGGCCACCGGATCCGACGCAGCCCCTCCTCACCCTGACCACGGCGATCGTGAACATCGCCACCGGCGACCACGAGGCAACCGCGTTCATCTGGTCGGCGGTGTTCGCGATCGGGCTCCTGCTGTTCCTGACCACGCTCGTTCTGAACACGGTCAGCTACCTGGTCATCCAGCGGTTCCGGCAGAGGTACGCATGAGAGGCCGCCGCACCGTGGGGTGGGTGTTTGCCGCCCTCGCCGCCGCCGCGCTCGGTGTCAGCCTCGTTGTGCTGATTGTCCTCATTGCCATCACCGCCCTTCAGGCCGGTCCGATCACGTCGATGCGGGCGGTATCGGGGGCGGGGATCTCCCTCTCTCTGCGGAGCCTGGACATCCCGGGCACCCGCGACTCCTTGGCCTATGCGACGGTTGCCCAGGTCGAGGCCGGTTCCCCGGCGGCCGGGCTGGGGATGTCGCGGGGAGACGCGTTGATCGAGGTCGGGGGTACTGGTGTGGACCGGCCGAGCCGGGCATGGGACACCGTGGGCGCGGCTCCTGGCGGGCGGGAGGTGACCCTCCCCGTGGCCTGGATGCCCCGGTCTGAGGTCACCCTCGGCGCACTGCGGGCTACATCGGTACAGGGAGCGCCTCGCGTCGTTCTCTCATCTCCGTCCGAATCCGCCAAGGCGGGGGCTCTCAGAGCAGGGGACGTCCTTCTGGCTGTGGGTGGGATCCCGATCGTCGGAACCCGCCAGGCATGGGAGGCGCTCGTGGTCGCCGCGCGGACACAGGGCACGCCGATCGAGCTGTCCTTGGAGCGGGACGGAGAGCTTCAGGTTCTGCGCTGGGACCCCACCGTTCGGGCCGAGCTTCGGTTCGTCCGTGACCCACTGCGCGCGTGGTGGACGTTCTTGACTACGCTCAACGAGCCGCGGTACCCGGAGCGGGCCGGGCTTCTCCCCGCGTTTGCCGGCTCGGTGTACGTAGTCTTGGTGATGGGCGCGGTGGCGTTCCCGTTGGGGATCGCGGGAGCCGTGTACCTTGAGGAGTATGCGCCGAGCAACGTCCTGACCCGCGTGATCGAGGTGCTCGTGGCGAATCTCGCCGGAATGCCGTCGGCGGTTGTGGGGATCATCGGGCTGGAGGTGTTCGCCCGCGCGCTGGGCGCAGGACGCAGCATCCTCGCCGGCGGCTTCACCCTGTCCATCCTCATCCTGCCGATGATGATCGTCGCCGTCCGGGAGGCGCTGCGGGCCGTGCCGCAGACCCTCCGCGAAGCTGCGCTCGCCGTCGGGGCCACCCGCTGGGAGACGGTGCGGCACCACGTTCTCCCGTACGCGCTGCCGGGGATTCTCACTGGGACGATCCTTTCCTTCTCTCGAGCGCTGGGGGAGGCGGCGCCGCTTCTTCTCCTCGGGGCGTTCCTGTTCGTGACCTACGTTCCGCAGGGACTGGGGGACAGCTTCACCGTCGTACCGCTTCAGATCTTCGAGTGGGCCACCCGCCCTCAGGATGGGTTCGCAACGGTGGCCGCGGCGGCGATCGTGGTCCTTGTGGCCCTTCTTCTTGTTCTCAACGCGGTGGCGATCATCCTGCGCAACCGATTCCAGCGGAGGTGGTCGGGGTGAGCGAGCATGAGGCCCTTCCTGTCCTGAGCACGCGCAGTTTCAGTCTGTGGTACGGCTCGCATCAGGCCGTGATCGAGGTGAACCTGGACATCGCTGAGCGACAGATCACGGCGATCATCGGTCCGTCGGGGTGTGGGAAGAGCACCCTCATCCGGGCGTTCAACCGCCTCAACGACCTGATCCCCGGCGTGCGCACGTCGGGCGAGATCCTGTTTCGCGGAGAGACGATCTATGGCCGTGGGGTCGATCCCGTGAACGTGCGGCACCACATCGGCATGGTATTCCAGAAGCCGAACCCGTTCCCGAAGTCGGTGTTCGAGAACGTGGCGTTTGGGTTGCGGATCAACGGGTTCCGGGGGAATCTCGCAGAGCGGGTGGAATCGGCGCTGGAGAGGGCGGCGCTGTGGGATGAGGTGAAGGATGATCTCCACAGGAAGACCGGCTACGACCTGTCGGGGGGGCAACAGCAGCGGCTGTGCATCGCCCGCGCCCTGGCCGTGGACCCGGAGGTGCTCCTCATGGACGAACCGTGCTCGGCTTTGGATCCGATCGCCACAGCGAAGATCGAAGACCTGATCCGCGAGCTGGCGAGTTCAGTCACGGTGGCAATCGTAACTCACAACATGCAGCAGGCGGCGCGGGTGAGCGACTTCACCGCGTTCATGCTGCTGGGGGAGCTGGTGGAGTTCGGGCTGACGCGGGAGTTGTTCACCCGCCCCAAAGACAGCCGCACCGAAGCGTACATCACGGGGAGGTTTGGGTAGATGGTGCGCGAAGCGTTCGAGCGGGAGTTGCGGGCGTTGGAAGGCGAGGTGGTCGCCCTGGGGGCGGCGGTGGGAGAGGCTGTCCGCGGGGCCGTCTACGCACTGCGAACACGGGACGTCGATCGTGCGGAACGGGTGGACCGCGCCGATGACGACATCAACCGGCGGCGGTTCAACCTCGAAGAGCGGTGCCTGGCCCTCCTCGCCACCCAGCAGCCGATGGCGAGCGACCTGCGGGTGCTGACCGCGATCCTCCACATCGCGACGGATCTCGAGAGGATGGGGGACCACGCGGCGGGGGTCGCCCGGCTGGTGATCCGGATGGGCGGCGAGCCCTTGATCAAGCCGCTCATCGACATCCCGCGGATGGCGGACCTCGTGGTGAACATGCTCGACGAGTCGCTCGACGCATTCGTGCGCCGCGATGCCGCAACGGCGCGTCGCGCGGCGGCGCGGGACGATGAGGTGGACGCGCTTCACGATCAGGTGCATCGGGAGCTGTTCCTGCTCATGATCCAAAACGCGAGTACGATCACCCAGGCCACCTACCTCATGTGGGCGAGCCACGGGCTGGAACGAATCGCCGACCTCGTGACCAACGTGTGCGAACGGGTGGTGTTCGTGGCCCAGGGAGTCCTGGAGGACTTGAACCAGCCACACGGCTGAGCGGAAGGCGGATGACTCGATTCGGACGGGTGCCGTGAGCCGGTGGCATCGAGGAATGACCGAAGGAGGCAGGAGATGAAGCGGAACATCGTTCTTGGATTGGTGGCTGTGGTCTTGGGAACATGGTGCGGCGCAGGGGCCGATCTGGTGGTGGCCGTGTCCACCGAACCCCCGGGGCTCGATCCAACGACGAACGCGGCTGCGGTGATCAAGCTTCTGCTGCACCATAACGTGTACGAGTGCCTCGTCCAATTCGACGCCGAGGCGGAGTTGCACGGCCAGCTTGCGGCGTCGTGGGAGGTATCCGAGGACGGGCTGCAGTACGCGTTCCGCATTCGGGACGGGGTCGCGTTCCACGACGGAACGCCCTGCGACGCCGAGGCAGTGCGGAGGAGCTTCCTGCGCACGCTCGATCCGCAGACGGGCCACCCCAACCGGTCTTTTTACGCAGCTGTAGAGGAAGTGATCGCTGAGGGCAGCACCGTGCGGTTCGGCCTCAAGTACCCGTATGCGCCGTTCCTCTCCTTGCTGGCCCTCGGCGATTCGGTCGTCGTCCCCGCGCATCGAGAGGACCTCGCGGTGCGGCCTGTCGGGACGGGACCGTTCCGGTTCGTCGAGTGGCGACCCGCAGACCGGTTGGTCCTGGAGCGGAACGTCTCGTACTACGTGCCGGAGACTCCCCAACTCGACCGCGTGACGGTGCGGTTCATCCCCGATCCGTCGGCTCAGCTCGCTGCTCTGCGCGCGGGCGACGTGGACCTCGTGGCCGAGGTAACCCCGGAGGTCGCGTTCGCCCTGTCTGCCGATTCCCGCTTCCGGATCGTATCGGGCCCGTCGAACGTGGTGCAGCTCATGGCGATCAACAACGCCCGCCCTCCGTTGGACCAACTGGCCGTGCGGCAGGCGATCACCTACGCCCTCGACCGAAAGGCGATCATCGATCAGGTGTTCTTCGGGTTCGGCACGCCCATCGGAAGTCACCTCACCCCGGCTGTGCCGTTCTACTCCGACATGACCCACCTCTTTCCTTATGATCCTGGGACGGCGAAGCTGCTGCTCGCCCAGGCGGGGTACGCGGGGGGGCTGTCGCTGAAGATGGTCCTTCCGAGCAACTACGCTCAGCACGTACGCACGGGCGAGCTCATCACCGCCCAGCTCGCGGCGGTAGGCATCCGTGCCACGATCGAGCTGGTGGATTGGAACACCTGGCTCGACCGTGTGTTCAGCAAAGCGGACTACGATCTGACGGTGGTCGGGCACCCCGGACGGGTGGATCCGGCGCTGATGCTCACCGGGTACGCGGCGGACCGGACGGATTACTACTTCCGCCGTGGCTGGCGAAGCGAGGAACTGGATTCCCTTCTCGTTCAGGGAGCGGTCACCGCGGACCCGAAACTCCGGCAGGAGATCTACGTCCGCGTTCAGGAGATTCTGGCGGAAGAAGTGGTCAACTACTACATCCAGGACATGGCGAGCATTCTCGCCATGCGTGCCCGGGTGACGGGTGTACGGGTCTTCCCGATCTACGTTCTCGATCTCACCACGGTCGAAGCCGGGTGATCCGGCGGAACGCCGGATCGAGGAGGTCGCGGATCGCGTCCCCAATCAGGTTCAAACCCAGCACGGCCAGAGCGAGGACAACCCCAGGGAACACGGCTGGCCACGGCGAGAGGACAAACGAGTCCTGAGCCTCGCGCAGCATGCGACCCCAGGCGGGGAGCGGCGGCTGCACGCCCAGCCGCAGGTAGCTCAGCGATGCCTCGGCGAGGAGGGCAGCGCCGAGGCCCACCGTGATCTGGACGAGGAGTGGCGAGGCGAGGTTGAGGAGGATGTGGCGGAGGACGATCCGCCACGTGCCCGCTCCCGCCGCCCGCGCTGCGGCCACGAACTCTCGCGTTTTCAGCGAGACGAACCCGGCTCGAGCGATCCGAGCGAAGAACGGGACGTTGAACAGGGCGAGGGCAGTGGCGACTCCTGCCAACCCTGGCCCCCACACAGCGCCGAGGAGGAGCGCGGCCAGCACCGCCGGAAACGCGAGCAACGCATCGGCCAGCCGCATCGCCGCCTCTTCGGCGATTCCGCCCACGTAGCCAGCGAACCCCCCGAGAAGGGTTCCCACGAGCCCGCCGAGAGATACGGCGAAAAGGGCCACCGCGAACGAGGCGCGCCCGCCGATCATGATCCGCGCCAGCGTGTCGCGGCCGAACCAGTCCGTTCCCATGAGGTGGTGGAGGCTGGGAGGAGCAAACCGCTGCGGCCCGGGCAGGTTGGGATCGTAGGGCAGCCACACCAGCCCGACGAGCACCGGGATCAGCGCCACGAGCAAGCAGAGCACGCCGACTCCCAACCCGATGTGCCTCTTCATCGGTGGCGGATCCTCGGATCGAGAAGGAGGTAGCTCAGGTCGACGGTGAGGCTTACCAGGACGATCACTGCGGCGACCGCAGTGGCCAGCGACGCCACGAGGGGCAGGTCCCGCGCCTCTACGGCAACGACGGCAAGCCGACCGAGGCCGGGCAATCCGAACACGTTCTCCACCACCATCGCCCCGGCCAGCAACCGGGCGAAGGTCAGCCCGGCTCCGGTTACCACGGAGATCAGCGCGTTCCGCAGGGCGTGGACGCCCACCACACGCCATGCTGTCACGCCCTTGGCGCGCGCGGTGCGCACGTAGTCTTCCCGCAATACGTCGGCCAGGGAGGCGCGCACCATCCGCGCGAGGTAGGCAGCGCGAGGGAGGGCCAGCGCTGCGGCGGGCAGGAGGAGATGCAGCCACGCCCGCGGGGATTCCCAGCCAGGGAACCCGCCTGCCGGGAGCACCCCTAGACGCACCGCGAACAACCCCACGAGCAGGATGGCCAGCCAGAACTCGGGCAGTGCAGTACCCACCTGGGCGAGACCGACCGTACCGAGATCCACCCACCGTCCTGGCCGGCTGGCCGCGGCCATGCCGAGGGGGAAGGCGACGAGGAGCGAGATGAGCAGAGACAACGAAGCCAGCGGAACCGTGATCGTGAGCCCGCGGGCCACGAGATCACGGGCCGGCCGACTGTAGCGGAACGAGTCTCCCCAGTTGCCGCTGACCAGGCCGCCCAGCCAGCGAGCGAACCGGGTCGGCCAAGGGATATCGAGACCCAACCGCTCGCGGGCGGCCTCGTACTCCTCGGGAGCAGCGTCGGTCCCCACGAGAACCCGGGCCGGATCACCCGGGACGATGTGGATCGCGAGAAACACGAGAAAGGCGACCAGCACCAGGGTGAGCGCCGAAGCGCCCCCCCGCCGCAGCAGGTGATCGAGCATCGTTCCCGTCGGCGCCGCTGCCTCGGCCCCGCTCACCCCTCCTGCAGCGCCGCGTGGGCCGCGGCCAGCCGCGCAATCGGCACGCGGAACGGCGAGCAACTGACGTAATCCATCCCCACGCCGTGACAGAACACCACGCTTTCGGGCTCCCCACCGTGTTCGCCGCAGATTCCCACCTTCAGGTCGGCCCGGGTCGCGCGACCGCGGGCGATACCGAGAGCGATCAACTCGCCGACGCCGCCCTGGTCAATCGTCTGAAACGGATCGGCGGGCAGAATCCCACCTCGCAGGTAGTCCGGCAGGAAGCCACCGATGTCGTCGCGGCTGAACCCGAACGTCATTTGGGTGAGATCATTCGTTCCAAAACTGAAGAACTCGGCGTCGGCCGCGATGTCGCCCGCCCGCAGCGCGGCGCGGGGGATCTCGATCATCGTTCCGAACAGGCACGGGAGCTCGCTCAATCCAAATCGGGATCGGACCTCGTCGCGGATCCGATCGAAGATCGCCTTTTGATGCGCGAGTTCGGTTGCAGTAGAGGTGATGGGGATCATCACCTCGGGCTGGACCTTCTTCCCCGAGCGGAGGAGCTCCGCGGCAGCCTCAAGAATGGCCCGGATCTGCATCTCCGTGATCGCGGGGTACGTGATCCCGAGGCGCACGCCGCGATGCCCAAGCATCGGGTTGTTCTCGCGCAGCGCCTCGACCCGCTTGCGGAGCGCGCCCGGTTTCACGCCCAGTTCGTCAGCGAGGTGAGCCAGCTTCTCGCGGTCGTGCGGGACGAACTCGTGCAGCGGCGGGTCGAGAAGGCGAATCGTGACCGGACGCCCGTCCATTACGTCGAGGGTGGCCTTCACGTCCGCTTTCACGTGCGGGAAGAGTTCGTCAAGTGCCGTTCGGCGCTCCGCCTCCCCCTGGCTCATGATCATCTTCCGGAGGAGGAACAGTGGCTCCTCACTCCCCTCGCCGTAGAACATGTGCTCGGTGCGGAACAGGCCGATTCCCTCGGCGCCGAACTTCACGGCCTGGGTGGCGTCCCTGGGGGTATCGGCGTTGGCGCGTACGTTCAGCTTGCGGAACCCGTCGGCGAGCTTCATCAGCCGGGCGTAGAAGGGGTTGGCCTCCGGGGCAGCGGGGACGAGGGGCATCTGTCCGGTGTAGACCCGGCCTGACGTCCCGTTGAGACTGATCCAGTCGCCTTCCTTGATGACGTCGCCCTCATGGGTATGAAATGACTTTCCGTTGCGAACAATCTCGATGTCTGAGCATCCGACGATGCAACACTTGCCCCACCCGCGGGCGACGAGCGCGGCATGCGACGTCATTCCCCCTTTGGACGTGAGGACGGCCTGGGCCTTGTGCATCCCGTCCACGTCCTCGGGCGAGGTCTCCTCCCGTACAAGGATCACCTTCTCTCCGCGGGCGGCCCAGTCCACAGCCTCCTCAGCTGTGAACACAGCCCGTCCCACCGCCCCACCCGGCCCGGCAGGGAGGCCCTTCGCAATCGGCTTGGCCTTGGCCTCCGATTTCGGGTCGAGCATCGGGAGGAGGAGCTCGACGAGCTGCAGCGGTGCCACCCGCAGAATGGCTGTACGGCTGTCGATCAGCTTCTCGTCGAGCATCTCCATCGCCATGCGCGCCGCGGCGCCCCCGGTGCGCTTCCCAGCGCGGCACTGAAGCATGTACAGCTTCCCTCTTTCGATAGTAAACTCGATGTCCTGCATGTCCCGGTAGTGGCGCTCCAGCTTGTCCCGGATCGAGCACAGCTCCTGGTACGCCCGAGGCATGCGCTGCTCGAGGGTCGGAAGCTCGCGGCTCTGTTCGTTCCGGGAGTGCGCGTTGAGGGGAGCCGGGGTGCGGATCCCCGCTACCACGTCTTCGCCCTGCGCGTTGAGGAGGTACTCGCCGTAGAACGCGTTTTCGCCTGTCGCCGGATTGCGGGTGAACGCGACGCCGGTGGCGCAGTCGTCGCCCATGTTCCCGAACACCATCGCCTGGACGTTGACAGCCGTGCCCCATGTGTCGGGGATCCGCTCGATGCGGCGGTACTCGACGGCACGCTTGCCCATCCAACTGGCGAACACGGCCCCGATCGCCCCCCACAGCTGTTCCCACGGGTCGTCGGGGAACGGCTGCCCCAGCCGCTCTTGTACCGTCTTCCTGAACCCGCGGACGAGGGTCTTCAGCGCAGGGGCGGGGAGCTCGACGTCGGACTTGACCCCACGCCGCTTTCTGAGCGTATCGAGCTGTCCGTCGAGAGTGCGGCGAATGCCCTTCCCAGCGGCGGGTTCGATCCCGGCTGCCTTCTCCATCACCACGTCGGAGTACATCATCACCAGGCGCCGGTAGGCGTCGTAGGCGAACCGCTCGTTCCTCGTCTGCGCGATGAGACCGGGCAAGGTTTGCTCGGTGAGGCCGACGTTGAGGACGGTCTCCATCATCCCCGGCATCGAGTGCCGGGCCCCGGAGCGGATAGACACGAGCAGGGGGTTCTTTGGATCGCCGAACCGCCTCCCGGTGAGACTCTCGACCGTGGAGAGAGCTTGCCGAACCTGGGCCTCGAGTTCCGCCGGATACCGGCGGCCGTGGGCGTAGTAGTGGGCGCAGACGTCGGTTGTGATGGTGAACCCCGGTGGCACAGGGATTCCCAATCGTGCCATGTCGGCAAGGTTGGCCCCCTTGCCGCCCAGAAGATCTCGCATCTCGGCCGACCCTTCCGTAAGGTCGCCGCCAAACGCGTACACGTACTTCGTCATCGTTACCCCCGTATCAGCGCCCGAACGAATTCCTTCGTTCGGAACGGTTCGAGTTCATCCAAGCCCTCTCCAACTCCCACCCAGAGGATGGGGAGCGAGAGAGATCGCGTGATCGGGACCACGGCCCCACCCCGCGCCGTTCCATCCAACTTTGCGATCGCAAGTCCGGTCAGTCCCACAGCCTCGTGGAACAGGGCAGCCTGGGAGATCGCGTTCTGGCCCACGGTGGCATCCACAACGAGGATTCGCTCATCCGGTGGGCGCCCGAGAAGGCGCTCCGCCACGCGGCGGACTTTGCCCAGCTCTTCCATCAGCGGCCGTTTTGTTTGCAGCCGGCCGGCGGTGTCGATCAGGACAGCATCATAACCTGCAGTGCGAGCGTGCTCCAGCGCGTCGTGGACGACCGCCCCAGGGTCGGCGCCTGGCCTGTGGGCCAGCACTTCGACCCGAACTTCGTGCGCGAGGGTCACAAGCTGGTCGATCGCTGCGGCGCGGAACGTGTCGGCGGCCACGAGGAGTGGGCGTACTCCGTCGTGCGACAGGAGGCGAGCGACTTTGGCGACGGTGGTAGTCTTCCCCGATCCGTTGACGCCCACAAACATGAGCACGGCGGGGCGCTGTCCGGTGAAGGCCACCATCCGTTCCGCTCGCGCGAGCACGTCTTCGAGCGCGCGTTCAAGCGCGGACTGGATCGCGTCCCAGCTCGCGTCGCCTGCGGCGAGGCTCGCCTGAACTGCGCCGATCACGGCGGCTGTGTCCTCGGGACCGACATCGGCTCCGAGGAGAACCTCCTCCAGTCGCTCAAGAAGCTTGGTCCCGATCTGTCCCCGTGGTGACTGGAGCGGGCCGAGAAGGTTCTCGCGGGTGCGGGCAAGCCCCCTCTTCAGTCTTTCCCAGAATGCCGTTGGCTCGTCAGGCATCTCTCTGAGGTGTTGGGCGCTGGGCGCCTACATCGCCTCGGGGGCGGACACGCCGAGGATCTCGAGGCCGCGGCTCAGCACGAGCCGCACCCCCGCGAAGAGGGCGAGTCGGGCTGCGGTGGCTGGACCCTGGCCGAGGATCCGCACGTGTGCGTAGTACGGGTGGAACATCCCGCTCAAGCCCTCCAGGTACTCACAGAGGAGGTGCGGAGCGAACTCGTGGGCCGCCGCTTGCACCACGTCCGGGAACCGGTCGAGCTCCTTGATCATGTCGAGCTCTCGACGGTCCGCGAGAGCGGAGAGATCCACAGACAGGAGATCAGAGGGAGCTTCACCCGTTCGCTCTGCTTCCCGAAACACGGACGCAATGCGGGTATGGGCGTACTGCACGTAGTAGACCGGGTTCTCCATGCTTGTGTCCCGCGCCAGATCGTAGTCGAACACGAGGTGGCTTCCCGGCTTGCGCATCACCATGAAGTAGCGGGCCACGTCGCGCCCGACCTCCGCCACGAGGTCCTTCAGCCGCAAGAACCGACCAGCGCGGGTGGACATCCGCTGGATGCCCTCTTCGCCCTTGAGGGTCACGAACTGGTGGAGACAGTACCGGACGAACCCCTCGGGAAGGCCGAGGAGCTTCAACCCCAGCTGCACCTGGCGTTGTTCGTCCACGTGGTCGGCACCCTGCACATTCACCACGAGATTGAACCCCCGTCTCTTCTTCTCCAGATGGTAGGCGATGTCCACCATGGTGTAGGTCGGGGTCCCGTCGGAGCGGATGAGCACCGGGTCCCGGGACAAGCCATGGCGCGTGCTGGAGAGCCACTGGGCGCCGTCCTTCTCGTACACCGCCCCGCGCTGCTGGAGCTGCGCCAACGTCGCCTGGACGAGGCCCTGCCGGTGGAGATCGCCCTCCTTGGTCCACACGTCAAACCGCACGCCGATCGCGTCGAGGTCCTCGTGGATCATCGTCATCATCCGCGCCACAGCCTCCGCTCGAAGCGCAGTGCGTGCCGCTTCATCCCATCTTGGGCAGCGGTCTCCCCATACCTGGGCCAGCTCTTCGCCCATCGCGACCAGGTACGCGCCGTGGTACCCGTCTTCGGGCACGGGTTCGTCGTGGCCCAGCGCCTGGCGGTACCTCGCCCAGAGGGATTGGGCGAGGCGCTCCATCTGGCGACCTTCGTCGTTCAGGTAATACTCGCGAACGCAGCGCCAACCGAGCTGAGCGTACAGGGCGGCGGCGACGTCGCCGAGCGCGGCCTGGCGCAGGTGGCCGATGGTGAGTGGGCCGGTGGGGTTCGAGGACACGAACTCCACCTGTACGGTCTTCCCCTGCCCTTCATCCCTTCGTCCGTAGCGGGGGCCGTCGGCGAGAATCTGACGCAGGACATCGCGCACAGCAGAGGGTCGGAGGGTGAAGTTGACAAATCCGCCTGCGGCCTCAACAGCGTGGAACGCCGATCGATCTGCGAGGCGCGCGGCGAGCTCAGTCGCAATCTGCGGTGGAGGGGCGCCCCGTGTGCGAGAGAGGACGAATGCAACCCGGGTCGATAGGTCGCCGTGCTCCGGCCGTGCCGTACGCTCTACGGGGATCTCCAGCGCAGATGGGACGCCCCACCCCGCAAGCGCTTCGCCTACCGAGGTCCGGACCAGGGCTTCGAGCCGCATTACCGCTGGATCACGAACCGCATCCCCGTCCTGATCTCGTCCCCGATTTCGACGTCCACGAATCCGGGAACGACCTTGATCTCGGGCTCGCCCTCTCGCTCCACGAGGCGACGGGCGATAGCGATCGCCTTGACGGCTTGATTGACAGCGCCAGCGCCGATGGCGTGCGCTTCGACGAGTCCGGCCGACTCCAACGCCCCGGCGATGGCTCCGGCGACCGCGTTAGGATTGGACGTGGCTGCGACTTTGAGGATTTCCACTATTGCCTCCTCGTTTGCCCTCGCTAGAGACTGTTTGGAGAACGCACCGTCCACCGAGGGGATTCTAGCAGCGGGTTTCCATGCGAGCAACGACGGTGCGTGCCGCGGTTGGGATCCTTCTCCCCGCACCCTGCTCGATCCGCGGGGATGAGCTACGATTGGGGTATGAAGCGGTGGATTCTGCATGTGGACATGGACGCGTTCTTCGCGTCTGTGGAGCAGCTTGACCGGCCAGATCTCCGCGGCCACCCCGTGGTTGTCGGCGGGCTCGGACCTCGTGGAGTGGTCGCGACCGCCTCCTACGAGGCGCGGGCGTTCGGCCTTCATTCCGCGATGCCAATCGCCAAGGCGCGCGTTCTGTGCCCGCATGCTGCGTTCCTCCCGCCACGGTTCGGACGGTACGAGGAGCTGGCGAGCGCGGTGCGAGTGATCCTCACGTCGTACAGCCCCCTTGTCGAGCCCTTGTCGTTAGACGAGGCGTTCGTAGATCTCACAGGTACGGAGCGTCTGCACGGCCCAGCCGAGGCAGTGGCGCAACACGTTCAGCGTCGGATTCGAACGGAGGTGAATCTTCCTTGCTCTGTAGGTCTGGCTGGGAACAAGCTTCTCGCCAAACTTGCCTCTGAAGCCGCAAAGCCAGGTGGGGTACACATTGTCCGCGAGGAGGATGTAGACGGGTTTCTCTCCCCCCTGTCCGTGGGCCGGATGTGGGGCGTTGGTCCGCGCACCGCGCGCAGACTCGCCGAGCGAGGCGTGCACACGGTGGGCGACCTGCGGCAGGTGGACGCGAGCCTCCTCCACTCGTGGCTGGGGCCTGCGCTGGGTGTGCACCTATGGGGGCTCGCACGCGGGCTGGATGATTCCCCGGTCGTCTCCGCGCGAGAGGCGAAGTCCATCTCCCAAGAGGTGACCTATCCCGAGGACCTGTTTCGAGAGGAACAGGTGGTGCACGAGCTGCGACGGCTGGCGACCCTGGTCTCGTCTCGGCTCGTCTCGGAGAGCCTCCTGGGCTCGACCGTGCGCATCAAAATCCGCTGGTCGAATTTCACGACCCGCACCCGACAAGTGAAGCTGCCCGAGCCGACCGACCACCCCCTGCTTATCGCGGACGAGGCTGTGGCCCTCCTCGATCGGGGCGACCTTCACGTCGCGAGCGGGGTTCGTCTTCTCGGAGTAGGAGTGGCGGGTCTCGTCCCGGCGACGTTCCGACCTGAGCACTTGTTCACCTCGAGCAGGCTTCCGGAAGCCTTCCACGGGGTTCGCTCCCGGCATGGTCCTCAGCTGCTCACGCTGGGGTTCCCCGATGAGGAACGCAACAAGCGCTAGACCTGGTATACTGATCCTTCCATGGAGCCGAGGGCGATGCGGATGATCAGGCGGGTGGGCGGGGTGATGGCCGCGTGGGTGGTCGCGGTGACCGGGTACGGGGTCGGCCTGTGCGAGTACCGCACCCCGACGACGGAGTTTCTGCAGGGCAAGGTGTCGTTTTTCTACCAGCACACGGACGACCCGTCTACGCCAGGCATCGATCTGAGCGCAGGATCCCTTACGTTCGATGCCCGGCGACAGCGCGATGGCGAGACGGCGGGGTTCACCCTCGCTGGAAAAGGCGAGATGCGCTTGTACAATCTGGGCCTCACTCAGACCAAGGTCGAGGGGGTCGGAGCGCTGCGGCAGTACCTGGCGCACACGCTACCCCTGTTCACGTATGGAGCGCTCGAGGCGACTTGGGATACGGCGAACCCGCAGCCTGGCTTGGAAGCGCAGGCCGGGGTGGGTTACGGCCGCTTCTACAACGTGACGCCACTCGCCAGAGCCCTCCAGCTCGAGGCGTTTTTCTTGGCACAGGGCGTGCTCTCTGTACCCCTCGCAGACGATGAGGTCTTGGCTGTGGCTGAAGCAATCGGACAGCCGGCAGAAGCCGCTTCCCTCGCCGAGCGTGTGGCCCAGGTTGTAGCGCTTGTTGAAGCAGATCGTTCGCGGAAGCTCGATCCCCTGATGGTGCTGGAGATCGAGGAGACGTTAGCGCGAACGGGTCGGGAGCGGTTCTGTGGTTGGACCGCTCAAGCCGGAATCGCCTACCGGTTGATGGATCCGAAGGATGTCCCGCGCGAGCTGTTCTTCTCCCTTTCGCTGGACGCGGCGATTGCCCCGGAACCGAACTCCCAGCTCCTCTTCCGTACCCGAATCGCCGGTCCTTCCTCATTGCCCGAGCGTTATACCCTTACGCTGGAGGTTTCATTTGACGTCCAGATAAACAACAGCATCAGTTTCTCCACTCGCTACGCGCTGTTTCAGGACAAGCCAGCGGGACAGCTCCCTGCGGGTACGCAGTTCGCTTCATTCCAGCTTGAGATCAGCCATGGCTGGATCGGGGTCACGCTCCAGATGGAATTCTCCAAGCTTGCGGAGGCCCCGGCGTGGGAGCAAAGCATTGTCATCTCAGCCACCACGCACCTATGGTGAGGCGGGTTCGTGTCGCGCTCACCGCGCCGATCTTCCTCTACCAACGCTTGCTGTCGCCTCTCCTCCCCCACCGGTGTCGGTTTGTACCCTCGTGCTCGGAGTACGCGCGCCAAGCGATCCTCCAGCACGGGGTATTCCGCGGAGCGCTACTCGCGCTGCGCCGACTCGCTCGTTGCGGGCCGTGGCATCCCGGCGGGCCTGATCCGGTCCCTTGAACTACGGTTGGTCCGTTAGGTAAGTCAGCGAACCGAAGAACCTGAGAACTCCTCTTGAACCCGGCGGGAGAGAGCGGGATCGGTCCACAGATCGAGACACACTGCGGCGAGCGCCTTAGCCGCAGCGATCAGTGCGCCCCGCGCGGGCTCGGACCGCGCCGCTTCGCAGAACGCCCGAGAGTGTCCAGGCACAGTGCCGGCCGCGATCCGGATGTAGGGGTGAATCGCCGGTACCTCCCACGACACGTCCCCCATATCCGTGGACCCAAGCCCCCCTTTCGGCTCTTCGACCGGGTAGCCGAGAGCTGTGATGTGGTGGGCAAACCGGCAACCGAGGGCTTTGTTCGGTCGGATCGCCTTGTACGCGTGCCCCACGAGCTTGAACTCGAGCCTCGATCCCGTGGCAACGGCCGCTCCTTCGGCACAGCGACGAAGTTTGTCCACAATCTCGTCGCGGTAACCGTTGTCCGCCGCCCGGACGTAGAACCGCGCCGCGGCGTACTCGGGCACGATGTTCGGCTTCAGACCGCCGTGGGTGATGATCCCGTGCACACGTGCACCGTCGCGGATGTGCTGCCGCAAGGCGTTGAGACCGATGAACGTTTGGATCACTGCATCGAGGGCATTGACCCCTTTGTCCGGCTCGGAAGAGGCGTGGGCAGATACGCCGTGGAACTCGATCCCAACCTCGGTGATGGCGAGGGATCCACGGTCAACGAGCGTCTGATCTGCAGGGTGGACCATCATTGCCGCGTCCAAATCCCGGAACAAACCTGCCTCGATCAGCTTCAGTTTGCCGCCGCCGCCTTCTTCGGCGGGGGTTCCGAGCACGACGAGCGTTCCAGGAAGGTCCTTCTTCAACGTAGCGAGGCCTAAGGCAGCGCCCACAGCGATCACGGCGATGAGGTTGTGCCCGCAGGCGTGCCCGAGCTCGGGCAGGGCGTCGTACTCAGCGAGGAGGGCCACCCGCGGACCGGGCTTCGCCGCGGGGTGCACAGCGCGGAACGCCGTCGGGACACCGCCCGCGCCCCGCTCCATGCGGAACCCGCCCTTCTCCAGCGCCTCCGAGAGCCAGGCCGCCGCGTGGTGCTCCTCAAACCCAAGCTCGGGGTGGGCGTGAATACGCAGGGCCAAGTCCCACAGTTCAGGGGCCAGCTCGTCGATTCTCCTCCATGCCTGCTCGTTCATCCTCCCGCTCCCATCAGCGCACCGGCCCGACTCTCGATCCATTCCAACGCCGCGTTGAGCTGGGAGTCGCTCTGTTCTCCTTCCACCCGTTCAACGACGATGTCGGGGGTCAGGCCTACATCCTGGACCGAACGCCCTGTGGGGGTGAAGTACTCGCCCGTGGTGAGCTTGATCGCTCCGCCGTCGGGAAGGCGCATCACGATCTCTTGCACCAGTCCTTTGCCAAAGGTCTGCGTTCCGATAAGCACGCCCATCCCGTAGTCCTGAATCGCCCCGGCCATGATCTCTGCGGCCGACGCAGTTCCCTTGTTGACAAGAATGGCCACTGGCAGGTTGGGAACGCTGTTTCCGCGCGAGCTATAGGTGCGCTCGCCGAACGACGGGCCGCGGGTACGAACGATGACGCCCCGATCGACAAAGTAGCTTGCTGCCTCCACGGCTGCGGACAGTACCCCCCCGGGATTGTTGCGCAGATCGATCACAAGACCGGCGAGATCTTGGAGGGGGAACGAGAACAAGGCTTTCCCGAGAAGGCCGGGCGTGTCGAAGTCGAACCTCATGATTCGGATGTACCCGATGTTCTCTTCTGCGCGGTACTCAGATTGCACCGCCTCGATCTGAATCCGCTGCCGGACAAGGGGAATGTCCTCAATCGTCCCGTCTTCGTGCTCGACGGTCAGCACAACCGTGGTGCCCACTTCGCCCCGGATCCGCGACGATGTCCTTTCGAGCGTCCACCCCTCGGTGGAATCGCCGTCCACAGCCATGATCCAGTCGCCCGGCCGGATGCCGCCGGCGTAGGCCGGAGTGCCCGGGAAGGGGGTCACGACGGTGACCCGACCGTTGCGGAGGGTGATCTCGATTCCGACTCCGGAGTACTCACCCGACAGGGAGTCTTGCCAACCCTGGTACTCCTCGGGTGTGAAGTACGTGGAATAGGGGTCATCGAGGGAGTCGATCACGCCCTGAATCGCCCCGTGGAGGAGCACGCTGTCCGATACCTCACTCGCGCGGTAGTAGTGGCTGCGGATGACCTGGTAGATCTGCCCCAGCGGGGCGAACAAGACATCGCCCGGGCCGGCGCCAACTGCCAGCACTCCAACAAGCAGAAGGATCAGGGATACTCTACGCACCATCTCACTCACCTCACTCCGATGTTCCGTGCCAGGTCCAAGAATTCCGGGCCGACCGGTTTGGGGCACCCCGCAAGCGCCTCGGCCAGCGGAACCGCGACCACGGTGGGCCCGTGCAGTGCGACCATCACATCGTACTGCCCATCCTGGGAGAACTCCACGGCCGCGGCGCCAAATCGGGTCGCCAGAAGTCGATCTGTAGGCGTTGCCACGCCTCCCCGCTGGAGGTAGGAGAGCACGGTCACTCGTGGGGTCAGGGGAAGCCCCGCCTTCTCCAACTCTGCCGCCAGCCAGTAGCCAACGCCGCCGAGCTGCGGATGGCCAAAAGCGTCCACACGGCCATCCGTTGCCACCGGCCGCGATCCGAGCTCGACCGGCCGGGCGCCCTCCGCGACGACGATGATCGAAAACCTGCGCCCGGCGTCCAACCGCCGTTGGAGTGCTTCCTCGACTTCGCCGACCGAGAACGGCTCCTCCGGAGCGAGGATCACGTCCGCTCCGCCGGCCAGGCCGCCCAGAATCGCGATCCATCCTGCATCACGGCCCATAACCTCCACGATCAGCACCCGGTGGTGAGCATGGGCGGTGGTGTGCAGCCGGTCCAGGGCATCCGTGACCACGGCCAGCGCGGAATGAAACCCGATGGCGTAGTCGGTCCCTGCGATGTCGTTGTCGATCGTCTGGGGAATCCCCACTGCGCGCACCCCATGAGGGGCCAGTCGGTGCGCAACCCCGAGGGTGTCGTCGCCGCCGATCGCAATCAGCGCCTCGACCTGGCGTCGCGTGAGGGTTTCCAGAATTCGGTCTACCTTCGGGGTAGGCGTCCAGACGCCCGTATCCGCGTTCTTCTGAAATGGGTTTGTCCGCGAGGTGCCGAGGATCGTTCCTCCGATGTGGAGGATCCCGGCCACGTCGCCCAGGCCGAGGGGGACGAGGTCGTCTTCCACCGCCCCCCGCCACCCATCGCGAAACCCGACTACCTCGAGCCCCGCGGGCTTGGCCCGGCGCACGATGGCTCGGATCGCCGCGTTGATCCCCGGGGAATCTCCCCCTCCGGTCAGCACCCCGATTCGCTTCACGTCAGCCATAGATGGATCTTCCTCCTGAACCGGCTTGGGCGATCACCTCTGCCGCCACAGCTCGAATTGCATCTTGGATCTGCTTTCCCACCACCCGCGGGTCGAACAGCTTCTTGTTCGGTCTCCACGTCCCCCCCCCGGCGTCGAACGTGATCGGGTCGAACGTCACTCCGGGAGGGGGGAGAATCTCCCTCTCGTTTCTCCCGAAGAACCGGGCCGCCGTCTGAGCGTACACGTACTGGTAGGTCGTATCCTTGTTCACCTTGCACACCCCGGCCTCGACGAGCGTCCGGATCTGGTCGGCCGACAGCCCCGATGCGCCGTGGAGGACGAGGGGCCGGGGGACGCTCGCGGCCCGCAACCGGTCGCGGATCGCTTGGGCGAGATCAGGTCGTAGGACGAGCTCGTGCCCCACTGAAACACCGTGCTCCGTTCCCACCGAGATCGCCAGGAGGTCGACCCCGGTCTCACGCACGAACTCCAGGGCTTGGTCGGGATCGGTGTAGAACGCGTCATCCGACGAAATGTGGTCCTCAACCCCCTTGATCACCCCCAGCTCCCCTTCCACGAGAACCCCGTACGGGTGAGCTAGTTCGACCACCGCTCGCGTGGCGTGCACGTTATCCGCGAACGGGAGGGCCGAGGCGTCGATCATCACCGACGAGCACAGCCCTTCGGCGAGAGCGGGCCGGATGAAAGCGTCCACCCCGTCGGGAGTGACGTGGTCGAGGTTCACGAACACCCCGATCTTCGCCTCCCCGGCCGCGGCCTGAACATAGCGGGCGAGGGCCCGTAGCCCTGCCAAAGGTTTGCCACTACCCGCGTACTTCGCTGCCCCCATCGTCACCTGGACGAGGAGGTCACTCTGCATCTCCTCGTGGGCGGCGAGGACGCCCAACAGCGTGTTCGGCTCGGCGAAGTTGCTCGCCACGAGCGCGAACCGCTCGCCTTGCGCTCGTCGGTACACCTGTGCTAGCTCTGTTCCTCCCAGATAGGGCATTGGACAGCCTCCTTCGCGAGGGAATGATACCGCTAGAAGCGAGCTTCTTTGGGGATGACCACGATTCCCTCTTCGGTGACGGTGAACCGGGATCGGTCCTGTTCAAGATCGTAGCCGACGCTTTCCCCCGGAGGAACGCGCACCCCCTTGTCCACAATCGTTCGACGGATCCTCGCTCCACGGCCGACGTCCACTCCAGACAGGAGAACGGACTCTTCCACCGTGGCGAAACTGTTCACACGCACGCCCGGAGAGAGCACGGACCGCACGACAGTCGAGCCGGACACGATGCAGCCGGGCGACAGAAGCGAACTCACTGCGGTCCCGGTCCGGCCGGGCTCCTCGTGCACCGTCTTCGCCGGTGGCCACGGCTCGTGGTAGGTGTGGATCGGCCATTCCCGGTCGTACAGGTTGAAGACAGGGGTGATCGAGACTAGGTCCATGTGAGCCTCCCAGTAGGCATCGAGCGTCCCCACATCACGCCAGTACGGAACCGGGTTTCGATTCCCAAGCTCGAACGGGAACGCGAACACCCGGTCCTCGCCCACCATCCGGTTGATCACATCCTTGCCGAAGTCATGGGACGAGGTTGCGACCCCGGCGTCCTCCGCGAGGCGTCGGGCGAGAACCTCCGGCCGGAACACGTAGATTCCCATCGAAGCCAGGCACAGCGCGGGGTCTTCCGGCGACGGGGCGGGCTGAGCGGGCTTCTCCTGGAACTTCCGCACGCGCCGATCTCCGTCCACGGCGAGCACCCCCAATTGCCCGGCGGCCTCGTCGAGCGGAACGGAGAGCACGCCCACGGTGAGATCCGCCTCCTGTTCGCGATGGAACCGGATCATGGGGCGGTAGTCCATCTTGTACACGTGGTCCCCGGCGAGGATGAGGATCGCGTTCGGCACCCCGCGCTCCATCGTGAACCGCTCCACCGAGTACCAGTTCTGCCAGATCGCATCCGCAGTTCCGAGGTACCAGTGCTCGGTCGCCCGTTGCTGGGGGGGGACCGCGATCAGGAATTCCCCGAGGGCATGGCTGAACAGGCTCCACCCGTGGTGGAGGTGGCGCTCGAGCGACAACGATTTGTACTGAGTGAGGACGAGGATGTGCCGCAGCCCGGAGTGGAGGCAGTTGGTGAGAGTGAAGTCGATGACTCGGTACAGGCCCGCGAACGGAACCGCGGGCTTCGCGCGGTCGCGGGTCAGGGGGTAGAGCCGTTCGCCGCGCCCGCCGGCCATCACGAACGTCAGGACCTCGGTCATCGTCCTCCGCCTCCCCGCACGATCACGAGGGGAATGTACCCCCCCGTCCGTGCGGGCGCATGCCTACGCGGAGAGGTCCGCGGGCACGGCCTGCTCCAGTTCGCGGTAGGCACGGGCGACGTACGCCCGGAATAGGCGATCGAACACCGGCTCGTGAGGCGAGGAGTGGTGGGGACCGTACCACCAGAACCAGTCGCTCCCCTCGGCGACGAGGAGGTGCTCGCGGGCCCGATCCCGCTCCGGGCCGGGGCAAGCCTCGGCCAGCGCCCGTTGCGCCGCGGCAAGGAGCTCCCAGGCCACGTTTTGCCCCGGGTGGCCGATCCAGGTGCGGAAGTCGGCGTCGATCCACGACCCCGGCCACAGGTCGGGAAGGAGGACGTCGCCCCCGAAGCGATCCAGGTAGCCCGACACCGTGGTCGGGACGATCCCCGGGGTCGCCTGCAACCCGCGGTAGAGGGCAGAGAAAAACGGCGCTCCGTTGCGATCGTAGAACTCCCACGCGTTCTCCCCGTCCATCGCGATGATCACGAGAGGCGGCTTGGTCCCGCTCCAAGTCCGACCGACCTCCTTGAGTCGGTGGAGCAGGTCGGCCGCCGCGTCCTCCGGCCGCCACGCGTGGTAGTCGAAGCTGATCCGGTTCGCGAGGAACGTATCCCGAAATAGAACCACGACCTCCCCACTTTCAGTCGAGAATCGCCATGGCCGGTACAGCTCAGTGGGCGTCGGCGCCCGTCCCAGGGACTGGGAGAGGATTCCCCCGTCGGTGGCGAACCAGCGCACGCCGGCCTCAGCGAAGACCCGTGCTGCGCTGGCGCTCACCGCCCCTTCCGCGGGCCACATCCCGACGGGCCGCGTGCCGAACGTGTTCTCGTGGTGACGGAGTGCCCGCCGGACCTGCTCCTGAGCGTCTTGGGGCGCGGAGAACGGGGGGATCTCGGCGTCGGGTTGAGGGCGCCGGGCGATCCCTGAGTCCAGGAGCAGGGGCAGGATCGGGTGGTGAAACGGCGTGGCCGAGAGCTCAATCCTCCCCTCTTCGGCCAGACGGCGGTAGCGGGGGAGGACGTCCGCCATGATCTGACAGTGCTTCTCTTCCATCGCGACGAGGTCCGCTGGGGAGAACGATCCCCCCTCCCACAGGCCCCGCAGTTCCCTATCCTCCTCCAAGACCGACTGGCCGAGCCAGGCGAGGAGAGACCACCCCCACAGGGCCCGCTTGCCGGGCTCTCCCGTTGCCGAGCGAACCTGGGCCAGGTCCGGCACCGGAAGTCCCCGCCGCGCCACCGGCAGCGGAACGTTCCCCGCCCGGAGGTCGGCCAGGGCCTCGGGGTCGTGATGGGACGGGAGATACCGATCACCGAGGGTTCTGTCGGCGTAGCGGCGGAGTTGCTCCGTAAGCGAAGGCGCGAAGTTGACGGTAACTGGGACGGGCCAGCGCTCCAGCCACGCCGCCATGTCCGCGTAGTCCTTGGCGGCGCGAAGGCGGGTCCAGGGGAGGAGGTTTGCCGCGGAGCCGGGGAGGGCATACCACGGCTGGTGCATATGCCACAGAAACGCGACGTGAACATCGGACGCCATGGCGGGAAATGGTAGCGCGGGGTAGCTCCGGTTCCAATGAAGAGTTTGGGCGTGAAGTCGCTGACCTGAGTTGGCCGCAACGCTGAGGGTCGTTACCATCTCCGTTATGATCAGGTTTCCCGTGGTTCGCGCTCACACCGAAGGGGCGCAGTTCTGGCCGCTGCGACAGGGGGAACTCAGGTAATGGACACGGCTGATCTCCAGCGCCTAGTGTAGTGTCCCGAAGATGCTTTACCAATTGTCTTCCTGGAGCTATCAGCCACCCGCCCCGCGAATGTCCTCTTCCTATCGCATGAAGAGGAGCGAGACAGTGATCGAAGCGTTGGTGCGAAGAGCGGCGGCGCTCTGGAAAGAGATGTCAGTGACACTACACTAGTGTCTCGTCAGGTTAGTAAGTGGCCGCATGAGGCTGCACTGAATACAGTGGGGCATGTCCAACAGAGCGGTCGCTGTCGAGTTGACCCCGGAGGAGCGCAAAACCCTTGAGGGGCTTGCCAACTCCCGCACCGCCCCCTGATCGCCCAGAAAGTCGACCTGTCGCGGTCGATGGTCGCCCGGTGGCGAGAGCGGTTCGTCGACCGCCATCTTGACGGGCTGACCGATCAGCCCCGCCCAGGGCGGCCGCGGATGTACCCAGAGGCCGACCGCCTGCGGGTAGTGGAAACGGCCTGCAACAAGCGCCCCCCGGACACAACCCAGTGGAGCGTGCGGAGCTTGGCCCAGGCGACGGGCGTAGGCCGGGACACCGTGCACAAGATCCTCCGTGAGCACAAGCTGAAGCCCCACCGGATCGGTACCTTCTCCCACTCCCCTGACCCCGACTTCGTGGCCTGCCTGCTGCAGGCAGGCCAAGGTGGTGGACGTGGTCGGGCTGTACCTCGACCCTCCAGAGAACGCGGTGGTCCTGTGCGCGGATGAGAAGACCCAGGTTCAGGCCCTCGACCG
>DLNB01000033.1:101523-123110 GCA_002479455.1 Acetothermia bacterium UBA7521 | reverse complement strand
GGGCTGACTTGGGGGAGCGGGAGGGGGATCGCGCAATTGATCGCCGATATCGCCTATAGGCGGGGGCTGGGTGCGATGTTGGCGCTTGGGGTGAGGCGTGCCGCTGTCGAGGTGGGCCACGGATCCCTGCGCTTCGCCATGGAGGTCAAGGGCATGGAGATGCCGTGCCAAGATCCTCGGGTGGTGAAAGGATTTGGTTTGGCCCACGCGACTTCGAATCGAGGTGCGGATCACCTGTACGCTCTTCCCACCATCGATACAGCACGGCTCGAGCGTGCGGGGATGGATCTTCTGCCCCACGCCATGCCGGGGCTGCTGGATCTGGACGACGTGACGCACAAGCCCGATATGGTGAAGTTCAGCGAGGAATACTGCGCTGTATCGGACTCCCTCGGAGTCTGTAAGTTCACGACGACGGAGACCTACGCCTTGTACCCCAGGGACTTGGCCCAAGCGCTCGCCTCCTTAGGATTGTCCCTCGATGCCGAGTCGCTCCTGGAGATCGGGGAGAGGGTGGTGAATCTCGAGCGTTTGCTCAACGTGCGTCTCGGTCTGTCGGGTGCGGATGACCGGTTGCCCCGACGGTTCACGGAGGAAAGGGTTGTGCTCGAGTCGGGAGAGAGCAAAGGCCTGCCGCTGGGAACCCTGAACAGCATGCTGAAACGGTACTACATGCTGCGAGGATGGGATGAGAACGGGATTCCTCTGGAGCCTACAACCCGCCGGCTGAACGTGGGCGAAACCCACGTGTGATGCGAGTGCCGGGGGGAGCCATGGTTCGGAGGTTGCTTCGGGTGGACCTGGATCGGGGAACGGTTACCGACCAGGAGATCCCGTTCTCGCTGGCACGCGTGCTGCTTGGCGGTAATGGTCTGGGCGCGTGGCTTCTGTGGGAGGAGGTGCCGCCGGATGTAGGTCCGCTGGATGCCGCGAACCTCCTTGTCCTTGCAGCAGGATCCCTGACAGGCACATGCTGGCCTTGTTCGGGGAGACTCGCAGCGGTCGGCAAGTCGCCGCTTACGGGGATCTACGGTGACGCCAACTGCGGGGGCCTCTTCGGTCCTGAGCTCCGTTTCGCTGGTTACGACGCGATTGCTGTGACAGGGCGATCTGCCGAACCCGTGCTGTTGTGGATCGAGGATGGCCGTGCCCGTCTTGAGCCTGCTGGCGCCCTCTGGGGGCTCGACACGGTGGAGACGGAAGCGACCATCCGGGCACAGAAAGGAGATCCGCATATCAAGGTCGCTTGTGTGGGACCAGCGGCTGAGAACGGCGTCTTATTCGGCTCTATCCAGTGTTCGCCCCAGCGCAGCCTCGCTCGCGCCGGTCTGGGCACGCTGATGGCCTCCAAACGTCTCAAAGCGATCGCCATGCGAGGGAGAACCCGCGTCCGTGTGGAGGACCCAGAGGGCTTCGCGCGCCTGTCGGCTACCATGCATAAGAGGATTCGAGCGAATCCGATGTTCCCCGCGATCGCACGGTACGGCACACCGGGGATCGTTGAGCTGATGGATGCGATCGGCAGATTTCCTACGCACAACTTCCAATACGGGTCCTTCCCGTCCGTGGCCGGCATCGGCGGTTCGGCGCTGCGGGAGAGGTTCTGGGTCAAGGACATGGGGTGTTTCGCGTGCCCGGTGCGGTGCGACAAGGTGTACCGCGTGCGGGGGGGGGAGTACGACGGCGTCTGCACATCCAGCTTCGAGTACGAGACACTGAACGCGTTGGGTTCGGGAGTAGGGGTGGCGGATCTCGCCGCCATTCTGGCGGCAAACGACCGCTGTGACCGCCTTGGGTTGGACACGATCAGTACGGGACGCGCCATCTCTTTTGCGATGGAGCTCTTCGAGCGGGGGATGTTGGGGCCCGAGGAAACGGGCGGCTTGACGCTCCGGTGGGGCGATCCCCACGTACTGCTTGAGCTGATCGAGCAGATTGCGCTGCGACGGGGTCTGGGGGAGCTCCTGGGTCTTGGGGTGCGGCGCGCGGCGCAGGAGCTGGGTGGAGACGCGGCGGACTTTGCCATGGAGGTCAAGGGACTGGAGATCCCCGGGCAGGATGGCCGCGCCCAGCAATCCATGGGGCTTGCGCACATCACTTCAAGCCGTGGCGCGGACCACCTCAAGGCGTTCCCCACTCTTGACGAAGTGGGAGACGCTGACGGAGTACGGAGGCGGTACGGCGAGGCGTTCCTCCCCGAGATGGCGGATCCGCAGGCGATTCGACACAAACCTCTTCTGATCAAGGATGGCGAGGATTTCGGTGCGGTTGTGGACTCGGTGGGGGTGTGCAAGTCGGGGGGGACGTTCGTTATGGCTGAGATCTACTGGTCGGAGATCGCAGCAGGGCTTACCTGTGCGTGTGGGATTGACTACGATGAAGCGAGCCTGCGTTGGATCGGAGAGCGAGCTGTCAACCTCATGCGCGCCTACAACGCGCTCCACGGGGTGGATCGCGCGGATGACCGACTCCCCCGGAGATTCAGCGAGGAACCCTCTCCGTCGGGCGGCGCCCGCGGGCAAATCGCGCGGGCGGAGCTGATGCTGGACGAGTACTACGACCTGCGGGGCTGGGACCGGGCTCGGGGCTGGCCGACACGGGCGACCCTCGATCGGCTCAACCTGGCCGACGTGGCCGACCGCCTGGGGGGGCTACGCCGTGGTTGACCGCCTCGTACTCGGCGGGGCTCTGCTGGCATCTGCCCACGATGTGCTGCGTGCAGGGTGGGGAGTGGCAATCGGGGGAGGGGATGTAGTGGAGGTCGGTCCCAATGATTGTTTGGTCAGCCGGTTTCCTGACGCGGATCTGCTCGACGCACGCGATCTACTCATCGTGCCCGGTTTTGTGGATGCACATATCCACACGTACGGAGTGCTTGCTCACGGAATGCCAGTCTCCGGGGTGCCGGATTCGTTCGAGGGTTTCCTCAAGAGGTTCTGGTGGCCGCAGGTAGAGGATCGGCTCGACCGCGAGATGATCCGAGCTGCCTTTCGCCTGACATGCGCCAATCTGATCCGCTCCGGTGTGACCAGCCTGTGCGATGTGCTTGAAGCGCCGTTGATTCCCGACGGAACGCTCGACATCCTCGCCGAAGAACTGGAAGCTGCGGGCCTTCGCGCGGTGCTTTCGGTGGAGGCATCCGAGCGGCATGGCGTGGAGAGCGGTGCTCGGGCCCTGGCCGAGAACGTTCGGTTCGTGCGAGCGTGTCGTGGAGAGGATCGGCTCCGGGGTATGATCTCATTGCATACTTCGTTTACGTGCTCGGCGCCCTTCGTGGAATCCGCCAAGGACTGCGCCACTGCGTTGGGTTGCGACCTTCACCTGCACCTGTCGGAGAGCGAATACGAACCTCGTGAGTGCGCCATCCGGTACGGCACCCGGCCGGTGTTCTGGTATGACCGCATCGGTGTGTGGGATCCCACGGTATTGGCTTCTCAGGTGGTGGCTGTTGAAGACGACGAAATCCGCCTTCTTGCGGAGCGTGGAGTTCGTGTTGCGCACATGCCGCTCAGCAATTGCGAGGTGGGAGGAGGGATTGCGCCGGTTCCGCGGATGCTGGAGTGCGGCCTGCGGCCAGGCTTGGGCAGCGACGGGTACATCACAGACATGTTTCAGATCATGCGAGGCGCATTCCTGCTTCACAAGGGGGCTGGGCGCGATCCCCGCGTCCTGCCTGCCCCGACGGTGCTGGCCATGGCGGGTGTGTGGGGCGCCGCCGCGATTGGGTTCGCGGGGTTGGGCGAACTCAAACCCGGGCATCCCGCCGATCTCATCGGGGTATCGATGGAGTTCGCGACGCCGCTGACCCAAGCGAATGTTGCGGACCAGATTGTGGTGCATGGTGATGCTGTCGGGGTCGATCTCGTGGTAGCGGATGGGCGGGTGTTGTTGTCGGGAGGAGAGCTCATCCGTGAGGATATCGACCGCCTTCGCCACTGTGTCCGGGAGCAGGCGGCTCGCTTGTGGCGGGTGGTGGAGCATGGTTGACCTCTCCACCACCGTCGTCGGCATCCCCCTGGAGCACCCTGTGCTGTTGGCATCCGGGCCGCTCTCGCATGATGGAGAAGCGATCGCACGAGCGCACCGCGCGGGAGCCGCGGCCGTGGTGACCAAGACCATCAGCTGTCGACCCGCAAGGAACCCCGTTCCACATCTGAGCATCACTGAGCAAGGAGTCCTGAACTGCGAGCTCTGGTCCGATGTCTGTGCGGAGCAGTGGATCCACCATGAGATCCCTCTTGCCAAGGAGTCGGGCGCGATCGTGATCGCGAGCATTGGCCCCACGGTTGGCGATGTGCAAGAGCTGGCCCGAGCGGTAGCGCGAGCGGGCGCGGACGCGCTGGAGGTGGTGAGCTACGATCCTGCAGAACTTCCTCGGATGAGCGGGGAAGCTGCGGACAGGGCGGGGCTCCCCGTTCTGGCAAAGGTCAACGCGCTGTGGCCGCGCCTCGGGGCGATCGCGTCGGAGTGTCGCGAACACGGCGCGCAGGGGATCACTGCGGTCGACTCGCTGGGGCCGGCGCTTCGGATCGATGTGCAGCGGAGAAGGCCTCTCCTGGGGAGTCCTTCTTGCTGGCTCTCGGGAGCCGCGCTGCTCCCGCTTGCGTTGAGGGCAGTTGCCGTTGTGCATCAGGCTACGGGAGGACCGGTGGTCGCTACCGGAGGCGTCTCGTCGGGGAGGGATGCGCTCGAGATGATACTGGCTGGCGGGACATCCGTAGGTGTGTGCAGTCTTCCCTTGATCAAGGGACTTCTCAGCTTCGCTTCACTGAGGGCGCAGTTGGATGCCGAGTTGGCGAGGGCCGGGTTCTCGGTGGCGGAGAAGGCGATCGGCGCAGCACTGCCTGCCCTGGCCACCACACCCGGGAGCCAACGGATGCAGCTGGCATGGAGCCGGGGGCTGTGCACGGAGTGCGGACGCTGTGTAGCGATATGTCCCTACGCAGCGCGATCGGAACCAGGGAGGAGCGACTTGAGCAAGTGCCGATTGTGTGGTCTCTGTGCCTCCGTCTGTCGAACAGGTGCACTCCTATTGGAGGAGGAATCTCCGTGATCGTGCTCAAGGATGCGTCCTACGTCGTGCGTGATGCGCGGCGTGTCGAGCGAGATGTTGACGTCGTGATCGAAGGCCAACGCATCGCTCTCA
Organism: Acetothermia bacterium UBA7521; assembly: GCA_002479455.1. GTDB lineage: Bacteria > Bipolaricaulota > Bipolaricaulia > Bipolaricaulales > Bipolaricaulaceae > Bipolaricaulis. The sequence continues at coordinate 117,964 of DLNB01000033.1, read as the reverse complement.
TCGGACACGCCGGCCCGGAGCGACCCGATTGGGACAAGATCGACTGCCGGGGGAAGGCGGTCATCCCAGGGCTCGTGAACGCCCACACTCACCTCTACCAATCCATGCTCAAGGGAAGGCGGGATGATCTGCCGTTGGTGGAATGGTGCGAGCAGGTCACATTCCCCTTTGTTCGCGCTGTTCTCGCGCGCGCCTGGCACGGGGATGGCAGCGAGGAGGTCGGCAGGCTGTGGTCGCTGCTCGGAGCGATGGAGATGATCCGGGGCGGCGTCACCTGTTGTGTGGATATGGATATCAGCTTTGACAACATCATCGAAGCATGGTGCGAGGTAGGGGTTCGCGCCGTAGCGGCGATGACCATGGTGGATCGCTGGGTTCCCGACGATCTTATGATGCCCAGGGAGGTCACGTACGAGAGAACACGGGCGTTGCTTGAGCGATGGCACAACTACCCGCCTGAGGCGCCTCTGGTGCAAGTGGCCCTTGGTCCCTCTGCTCCCTTCACGTGCAGCCACGAGATGCTCGCGTGGATTCGGGAGCAGTCAGAAGTCCACGATTTGACTGTGTCGACCCACGTATCGGAGACCCTGTGGGAAGTCGAACAGTCGCTCAAGGAGTGCGGTAAGCCACCCTTGGCGTACTTAGAGGAACTCGGGCTTCTCGAGCGGCCGCTGCTGGCCGTGCATGGGGTTCACCTGACGCCCGAGGAGGTCGAACTCGCCAGGCATCGGCCTGTCACGGTTGTCCATAATCCCAAAAGCAACATGAAGTTGGGCAGCGGAGTGGCGCCCATTGACGATCTGCGAAGGGCTGGCATCGCTGTTGCGCTGGGCACCGACGGCGCAGCGTCGAACGACCTGTTGGACATGTTCGAGGAGATGCGGGCCGCCGCGATGCTGCAGAAGGTGGCTCGTAGGGATCCCACGGTGATCGACGCGAGGGACGTGTTTGCGATGGCCACCGAGGGTGGGGCCAGAGCATGTCGCATCGACGCAGGCACCCTTGATGAAGGGAGGCTGGCCGATATCGCGATCGTAGATCTGTCAGGCCCCCACACGTTTGGGCTGACTGACGAGATCGTTCCCATGCTCGTCTACTGCGGACGCAGTTCTGATGTGGAGAACGTCATCGTGAACGGACGATCCGTGTTGCGGAATCGACAGATGGTCATGGTGGATGAGGAGGTGCTCATCCGTGAAGCCAGGAGAGCAGGGAGGGAGTATGCCTAGCCAGATACGGAAAGCACTGGCCAAGATCGTCGGCGATGCCCATGTTTCGGATGTGCTTGTTGACAGGATCTGCTACTCACGCGACTGCGGTCCGGATCGAGCAGGCGTGCCTGCGGCGGTGGTGAGGCCTGCCACGGCGGCTGAAGTGGCTGAAGTGCTCAAGTTGTGCAGTCGTCTGGAGATACCTCTGTTCGTTCGCGGTCGTGGCACGGCTTTCCTCGGCAGCGGCGTGCGGACAGATAGCATCGTATTGGAGACGACGCGGATGGATCGAGTGGTTCACGTGGACACGGATGCGAACTGGGTCAGGGTAGATGGTGGGGCAATCTGGCACTCCGTGGATGCAGAGATGCGGCGGCTGGGGCGGGAGCTGGCGGTTCCCGGAGGCGGAGGGTTGTTCTCCTGCACCATTGGTGGATCGGTGGCGGTGAACGCGATTCCGCATGCATTGACGGAGTACGGCATGACGGGTGACCACGTGCTTTCCCTGGATGTTGTGCTCCCCTCCGGCGAGTTCATCCGCACGGGCTCAGCAGCCAACCCCGGATCCGATCCCATTGAACGCTATGCCAACGGCCCCGACCTTACAGGGCTGTTCGTGGGGTCCTATGGCATCTTCGGGATCATCGCTTCGGTGGTATACCGCCTGCGGAGGGCGCCCGAATCGGAGAGATTCGCGATGTACGCGTTCGAGGACTACTGCGCAGCGGCGGATGCGGCGTGTGGCATTCAGACTCAAGAGGCAGCCACGTTCCTCGTGGGGCTCTTCGGGGGTCCCAAGCCTGCGGGCCTGGACGGAGATGCCTTCCTGCACATCATCGTGAGGGGCGATGCGACACCGACAGCTGAGCGGCTGGCACGAGCCAAGGCTGTCTGCGAGGCTATGGGAGGGCGTCGGGTTTCAGCCGATGGCACGCGCAGCTACTGGGAGGAACACATGTACTCGTGGTTGCGAAACACTCCTCCCGGACCATATTACAGCGATCGTCCCTATTTCTGCCCTGAGGTTGCCGGGTTTGTCTCCACCCAGGGCCTCAAGCGCGCGATCGGGCTCTTCAGGGAGTTCGTACAGGAGCACAGGGAGGAGTTCGACCGTTTCGGGATTCGGATCAAGGGGGTCGATGCGTACTTCTCCCGCAACGGCGCCTTCCTGTGGATCGACACGTTGTACGACGAGCGGCGGGAGGACGCGTGGGAGTACGGATTGTGGCTCCGGGCGCAGATCGCGGATCTCATGTTCTCTGAAGGAATGAGCCCGGGGGGAATTGGCGCTGGACTGACGCCGTTGATCATGCCCAGGCTTGGCGCCTACAGCGGACTCGTGGAGACACTCAAGAGGACGCTAGATCCAAAAGGAGTTCTCAACCCCGGGGTCTTGGTTCAGAGCGGAGGCATGCCGTGACGTTGGACGATTACCGTGATCAGGTGTACAGCTGCTTGAGGTGTGGGTTTTGCTTTGATCTGCCCGCAGAGGGGAATCGTCGTATCTGCCCACCGTACTGCGCGCATGGGTTCGAGTCCTACGGGGCGCGGGGGAAGCTGGCGGCTGCGCGGGCTCTGCTCGACGGCGAGCTTGAGCTCGATGCTGAGGTGGCCAATCGGCTGTACGCCTGTACGGAGTGCGGGGCGTGTGAGTCTCAGTGCTTCAAGTACCTACCCCTGAGCGAGATCTACCGAGCGATGAAGGAGAGGGTGGTGGAGCTTGGATGGCTTCCCGAGGTGTTCCAGTCCTTGGCCGACGCGGTGAAGGAGCAGGGGAACCCGTACTCCAAGGCGGGAAAGGATCGACTGGCATGGTTGCCCGATCGGCGTCGGGTGGGAGGGAGAGCCAGCGTTCTGCTGTTCTCAGGCTGTACACCGTCGTACCTCAGACGAGGCACCGCGCGGAGCGCTTTTCAGGTACTAGAAGCGTTGGGAAGCCCGTTCACGCTTCTCGCTGACGAGCAATGCTGTGGGCATCCATTCCTCTCCTTGGGGCTGGTGTCTCAGGCTCAGGCAGTGGCGGAACGGAATCTTGAAGCCATTCTGGGATCAGGGGCGGAGACCGTGGTGACCCCGTGCCCCGGATGTCTCAAGACCTTCCGGGTGGATATGCCGCTGTTGCTCAAGAAGAAGCTGCCGTTCGAGGTGCTTCACCTAACGGAATACGTGGCACGCGAGATGGAACGCGGGGGAGTCCATTTTCGAAGGAACCCGGGCCTCGTCACATACCATGACCCGTGCAATCTTGGGCGCGGACTGGGCGTCTACGATGCACCGCGACGTGTGGCTACCGCCGTTCCTGGCGTGCGTTTGGTGGAGATGCCGCGCGCCAGGCAAGCCGCGTTCTGCTGTGGCCATGGCGGGTTCGTCCGAGCTGTGGATCTTGATGTAGCGAAGGAGAGCGCCGCGGACCGCTGGGCTGAAGCAGTGGGGACCGGAGCTGAAGCAGTGCTGAGCGCCTGCCCGGCCTGCGAGACGGCGTTTCTGGAGGCACGGACCTCCACGGGCTCCCCAGTGGAAGTGCTGGACATCGTGGAGTTCTTGGCCAGGGCGCTCTAGACGCGTACCCAACCTGCTGGCGCAGTGATCGGAGGGTGAGAGATGGATCCACGTGAGGCACGGAGAGACGCAATCCGAAACCTGTGGAAGACCACGACTCTGTCGGGCATTGATGTGTACCCGCTCGCGGCTGCCGTTGCCGAAATGGCCAACCGGGGATTTGCGATGCCCACCGCACGCAGCCTCCTGGCAAGGGCCGAGGAGGAGTACAGGTCGAACCATTGGGACAAGCTGCTGGTGACGGCGGCTCTCATCAACAAGGAGATCCACGCGGCGCTTGAGGGGGGATCTCGGGGAGTGACCGCCTACCAGGAGTACCTGGACGAACTCCACGACCCGGTGGTGTTCGATCCTGGTTCACTACCGCCCGAGGAGTGCATGGATCGGATCAAGGGAGCTTGGATTGGGAAATGCATCGGTGTAGCGCTTGGGGATCCCCTGGAAGGCTGGTCCGCGGAGATGATCCGTGAGCGACATGGATGGATCACCGACTACCTCGCGCGACCGAACATAGCCAACGATGACACAGCCTACCAGGTCTTGGCGCTCCATGCAGTTGATGAACACGGCCCTGACTTCTCGAGCGAGAAGCTTGCCCTGGAGTGGGTTGAGCATCTGCCTCACGCGTTCACGGCGGAATGGGTGGCCTTGGAGAACATCAAAGCGGGAACGATGCCTCCGGAGAGCGGCTGGTTTCGGAACCCTTGTGCGGAATGGGTGGGATCTCAGATGCGATCGGAGGTCTTCGGTCTCCTTGCTCCCATGCGGCCCGATCTCGCGGCGTCCCTCGCGTTTCGAGATGCGATCATCTCTCACCGCGGCGAGGGACTCGTTGGGGGTATCTTCTGCGCAGTGCTCATAAGCGTCGCTTTCTCGGGGCGGCCAGCTGAAGACCTCCTCTCGGTCGCTCTGTCATGGGTCCCTGCGCATAGCCAGTTTCGGCGGCTGGTGGAAGCGACGATGACATGGTGCGCTGATCTTGGCCAGTTCGATGCTGTGCTCCACCGGGTCGAGCGCGAGGTCGAGCGTTACCATTGGATTCACACGCTCCCCAACATCGCGGCCGTGGTGGCCGGACTCTGTCTGGGCGAGGGTGATTTCGAACGTTCTATGCTCAGTACTCTCCACTGCGGGTTTGACACAGATTGCTCGACGGGGCAAACCGCGGCTTTGCTGGGCACGTTGCTGGGATACCGCCGCATACCTGAGCGGTGGAGGACCCCTATCGGTGACAGCTTCCAGAGCTACGTCATTGGGTTCGAGACCATGAGTTTCGATGAGCTTGCCGCATGGACCGTTCGATGCGGCCGGCGCGTTCTGGGATCCCGGTGAACACGTGAAGCGGGGGATCAGGAACCCGACGGGCTAGCACGCAGGGAGATGATGTAGGGATGAGCATTGCTGTCATCGGCAGCATCAACATGGACCTTGTGGCGGAGGTCAAGCGGTTGCCGACCCCAGGCGAGACGGTGAAGGCCCTCCGCTTTGAGACCTATCCGGGTGGAAAGGGGGCGAATCAGGCTGTTGCTGCAGCGCGCCTGGGCTCCACTGTGAAGATGCTGGGCAAGGTCGGCGACGATGAACTTGGCGCTGAACTGCTCCAAGTTCTGAAGAACGAGGGAGTAGATACGCATTGGATCGTTCGCGAGGCAGACTGCCCCACGGGTAGGGCATGTGTCTGGGTGGATGAGGAGGGCGAGAACTCCATCGTGTTCTGGCCGGGAGCTAACGCGCGGGTGAGCCGTGCGTATGTGGATCATGTGCTCCCGATCCTGAGCGCGGCGCAAGTGATCCTGCTCCAGTTGGAGATCCCTGTCGAGACGGTGGCGGATGTGCTGCGGGCCCTGCCACGGCCTGGGCCGACGGTGATCTTGGATCCGGCACCCGCATCGGCAGCCCTCTCCCTCCCGCTGGCCCGGGTGGACATTCTGACGCCGAACCGCGGGGAGCTTGAGCTGCTGTCTGGCGAGCGCAACCAGCGTGCGGCGGCCAGGCAGCTATTGGGGCAAGGGGTTGGCTATGTGATCTGCAAGAATGGCGCGCAAGGGTGCAGCGTGTTCTCCCGAGGGGGGACTGCCGACTATCCGGCCGTCAGAGTGCGGGCGGTAGACACAACTGCGGCGGGAGATGCCTTCAACGGCGCATTGGCGGCGGCATTGGCAGCTGGCAGAAGGGTCGAGGAGGCGATTCAATGGGGGAACGCCGCGGGCGCGTTCGCTGCAACGCGAAAAGGTGCCCAGCCATCGCTCCCCCATGTCGACGATCTCCGGGGAATCCTCTGCCCCTAGGATGGGGAGAACGGGGTTGACCTGTTCGGCCCGCAGGCAGCCCGGCCTTCGCCCTCTGGGTAGCCTCCCGGAAGCGGGCCGATCTCCGTAGCGCTCAGCCACGATGAGGGTTCGTCGTGCCTCGAGCGCTGGCCTCCCTCCAGCACCTTCCTTGCCTGGCAACGATCTCCTGCGCACCAAGGGCGTCCCTTGACAGCGCCCCCGGCTGGACGTACGTTACAGGTTGCGATGCTCAAGACGCCACGGAAGGAGGGGGTGATCTCCCGGAAGCCGACCTTCTACGGGTATTGGTTCGCGTAGGGGCGTGACCTCTCCCACCGTGGAGGGGCAGAGCGCCCCGTCAACCGCAAGCACAAAGCTTGCGGCTTTTTGTTTGTCAAGGCAAGGAGGGAATATGCGGAGACTTTGCGTATCAGCGTTGCTCATGGCACTCACGGTCGGCTGCCTCGGTCAACCGATCGTGATCGGCATCACCCAGATCGTAGACCACCCCGCTCTCAACGCGGTGCGGGACGGGGTCATCGCCGTGCTACGTGAGGCCGGCTACGTGGATGGCCAGAACGTGAGGTACGTCCTGGCCAACGCCCAGGGCGACCTCTCGGTGGCCATTTCCATCGCCCAGAACTTCCAGGCCCAGCACGTGGGGCTTGTCGTCGCCATCGCCACCCCCACTTCTCAGGCAGCCGTGCAGGTGTTCCAAGGCACGGCGGTGCCGGTTCTCTTCTCCGCGGTCACCGATCCGGTGGGGGCAGGGCTCACCAACTACCCCAACGTGACAGGGGTCTCCGACCTGATCGACGTGGCCGCAGACCTGGCGTTGCTCAAGGGACTCGTGCCCAACCTGCGCCGGGTAGGCATCGTGTACAACGCGGGGGAGGCCAACTCGGCGATCCTCACGCGAATGGCGCAGGACGCTGCGCCGAGCCTGGGATTGGTGATCGTGACGGCGGCCGCCGACGGCACCGCTGGCGTGCTCCCGGCGGCCCAGTCGTTGGTGGGGCGCGTGGACGCGCTCTACGTGACGACCGACAACACGGTCGCCGCGGCGCTCGAGGCCGTGGTCCAGGTGGCGACCGCAGCCAAGATTCCTTTCCTGATGGCCGATCCGACGAGCCTGGAACGGGGGGCGCTTGTTTGCACAGGGTTCGACTACTCCGATCACGGGCAGCTCACCGGGGAGGTCGTGTTGCGCGTCCTCAAGGGGGAGAAACCGGACCAGATCCCGGTCACCTACCAGAAGGGAACCCAGGTATGGCTGAACCTCGATGCCGCTGCAGCGATGGGATTCTCCTTCCCGCAGGAAGTTCTGGCCCGGGCCACGGGAGTCCTCCTCGGCGGCAAGCGGTTCGTGCTCGGGGGGTGAACGGGAGAACATGGGCTTGTTCTTGGCGGCGGTCGAGCAGGGGCTGATCTATGGGTTGATGGCCCTTGGGGTGTACGTTTCGTTCCGGATCCTGTCGTTTCCGGACCTGTCCGTGGACGGGACGTTCCCCCTCGGGGCCGCAGTGGGGGCGACGCTCATCGTGTCGGGTTTGAACCCGGTCGCGGCGTTGGGCGTGGCCTTCGCTGCCGGAGCGGTGGGAGGGGCGTTCACCGCGATCCTCGCCACCAAATTCCGTATCCAAGGCCTTCTGGCGGGGGTGCTGACGATGATCATGCTGTACTCGCTCAACCTGCGGATCATGGGGCGCCCCAACCTGCCCCTGCTCGGTCGGCCGTCCGTGTTCCGTCTCGTTGGCGTTGCCTGGGGAATCCCCACACCGTGGGCGAATCTCGCCGTGGCGGGGGGGGGCGCCGTGGGGGCCGTGCTCCTCCTCGACCTCCTCTTCCGCACCGAGCTGGGCCTCACCTTGCGCGCCACGGGGAGCAACCCGGGGATGGTTCGGGCGTACGGGACCAGCCCGGAGCGGATGGTGGTCGCTGGGCTGGCCCTTTCCAACGGCCTCGTCGCCCTGTCTGGCGCACTCGCTGCCCAGTACTCCGGGTTCGCCGACGTGGGGCTCGGCGTGGGGACGATCGTCGCTGGCCTGGCCGCGGTCATCGTGGGCGAGATCCTCCTCCGCCCGCGGTCGCTGACGTGGGCACTCGGAGCGGTGATGGTGGGATCGTGCCTGTATCGTGGGGCGATTCTCGTTGCGCTCCGCTACGGTTCGGTTATCGGGTTCACCGCTTCCGATCTGCGGCTCGTCACGGCGTTGGTGGTCCTGGCCGCGCTCGTCGCTCCAGCGTGGCGCCTGCGTCGCAGAGAGGCAACGTGATCCTCGAACTCCGAGGGATCACGAAGTCGTACACAGCGGGAGGCGCGCCCATCGTGGCCCTAGCAGGCGTGGACTTCACCCTGGCTGAGGGAGAGTTCGTGACCGTGATCGGCTCGAACGGAGCAGGGAAGACGTCCCTCCTCAACGTGATCGCGGGAGGCGTGCGCCCCGACCGGGGACGGGTCCACCTGTGCGGTTGCGATGTGACCGCCTGGCCGGCACACCGGCGGGCGCACTGGATCGGCCGCGTGTTTCAGGATCCGTGCCAGGGCACCGCCGTCCACCTCACCATCGCTGAGAACCTGGCCCTCGCCCTGCGCAAGGGAAGGAGGGGCCTGCGGCTCGCGCTGGGACGTTCCCGTAGATCGTTGCTTCGGGACGAACTCGCCCGGCTCGGCGCGGGCCTGGAGGGCCGTCTCGGGGAGAGCGTGGCTCGCCTCTCGGGCGGCGAGCGACAAGCGGTGACCGTGCTCATGGCCACCCTCTCCCACCCGTCGGTGCTTCTCCTCGACGAGCCCACCGCGGCCCTCGATCCAGCCAACGCCGAGCGGGTGCTTGCGCTCACCGAGCGTCTCGTGCGCGACGGCGAGATCGCCACCCTGATGGTTACGCACCGGATGGACCAAGCCCTCGCGATGGGGGATCGTCTGCTGATGTTCCACAGAGGACGGGTGCTTCTCGATGCCTCAGCCGGACAGAAGAGGGTCCTGGGGATCGAGGGGCTGGTATCGCTGTTCCACCGGGCTGGCTGTGCCGAAGACGAGCTCCTTCTCACTTCCGCCCCCAGCTACCCCGGCGTGCAGCACCCAAAGGACAGCGGGTGACAGGCGCTGGTCGGCTCCCGTATCCCGGTCCACTTACGGAGCTGGTTCGGATCGAAGCTCCGGTTTACAGCTCTTCCTAGGCGCTGTGCGAGCGTGAAGGCTCTCCACGCGGCAGCGGCTCCTCCTACGGCAACTCCAGCCACTGCAGCCAATCTGCGGCATCGGTTGGCTGTGAGACAGGACTGCTGAGCTGGGCTGTGGCGCGGTTCGCGGCCTGCAGCTGGACATCGTAGAAGAACCACCGGCCTGCCAGGAAGTCATCGCGCGAGTCGGGGGGAAGCTGGCCAACCCGGATGTACCCCGTCCGCGCCGGGTCCCCCGTCGTCTCGCAGAAGACGAAGTACCTGTTTGCGTGCGTGTAGTAGCCAACTTCATAGGGCGCGTTCTCGATGAACGATCGGTGGACCTCCACCGCGGTCGCCGCATGTCCCGGCAATAGCAGAAAGTGGACCCCGTAGCCGAACGGCCGCACCAGGGAGGCATAGAGAATGCTCGTATCCTCGCAGTCTCCGGCCACCTCGACCAGCGTCTCGATGGGGTACTTCGGCCACTCCTCCGGTTCATCCTTTGTGTAGGGGATAGCGGCTGTCACGAAGTCCAGCGTGAACTGAAGGAGGTTGTGGTAGAGCTGTCCTGCGCTGTACCGTGCTTCCATGGCCCGGATCAGCTCGGTAGTGAGCGCCTCAATGTACGCATCGTCGTTAGGATCGGTTACGTAGCGATACCAATCGCACGAGTCATCGAGGCACCACCGGCGGTGGCTCTGGCTCCGGTAGTGCGCGTACAGGGCGCTCGGGATCCGAAACTCCCATGTCCAGGACGTCCCATCCGACTGCCACGCGAAGGAGCGAACGTAGGTGTCCGGCCCGCTCACCCCATCGGGCATGCCGCTGTGGAAGCACCCGGAGACCGAGCACAACACAGCCCCCATCACCCAAAGGGCGCTACCACACCGCACGTACCTCATCCGCGCATCGCGTGGCCCTACGGCCCGACCTCCCACAGCCGGACCACCTTGTCGGCTCCGCCCGAAGCGAGGATGCCCCCATCCGGCGCGTAGGCCAGCGTGTTGATCTGGGCGGCATGTCCCTTGAGGGTCTCGCGCTCCTTGGCCGTGGCCACATCCCACACCACGACCGTGCCCGCGGCTGAGGCGGCAGCGATGGACTGGCCATCCGGCGCGAACGCGACAGCCCGCAGCCCGATGCTCAGAGCGCCGATCGTCCGGGCGAGCTTCCCGGTGGCCATATCCCACAACAGGACCTTCCCGTCCAGGCCGGCGGACACAAGGAGCTTCCCATCTGGGGAGAACGCGACCGACCTCACCGCGCCCGTGTGCTCGGTAAGGGTGTGCTTGATCTTCCCCGTGTTCACATCCCACACGAGCACCGCGCGGTCGTCAGATCCGGAGGCGATCGTCTTTCCATCTGGAGAAAACGCGACCGCGCGCACCGGTCCTGTGTGCCCGGAGAGGGTTCGCCGGGTCTTGCCCGTGGACAGCTCCCACAGTCGGATCGTTGCATCCGATGCCCCAGAGGCGATCACCTTGGCGTCCGGGGAGACTGCGACCGCCCACACGCCCCCCGTGTGGCCACGCAGGACCTGCGGATCGCGTGCTCCAGCCAAATCCCAGATGCGGACGGTGTTGTCGTTGGATCCCGTGACAAGGGTCTTCCCGTCGGTGGCAAACGCAGCAGCGTACACCCCACCCGTGTGACCGCGAAGGACCTGCACTTCCTGCCCCGTCGCGGGCTCCACGAGGCGGATCGTGCCGCCGGGCAAGCCTTGGGCGAGGCGGCTTCCCGCCTGAGCGAACGCGAGGCAGAGTACGGGTTCCGGCGAGACCACGCTCTGAACGAGGACGACCTCAGTTGTGACCCGGCCAACGTTGTCGGCCTTGTCCCGCAACTCGACAAACACCGTCTTCGCTCCAGGTGCGGCAGATCCCCCCGACCTGACGAGGTCCCAGGCAAGGCTTGGCGCGAACGGTTGCCACGGGCTCCACGTCTTGCCGTCGTTGGAGAGGCGCAGGGAGGCGACGCCGCTCCCCGGTCCGTCTCCAGCAAGGTCCGTGGCTTCGACGACGAGTGTGATCTCGGTTGTGAACACATGGCGCGCGTTCCCGTTCGTCGCGACCTCGCCTGTGGGCGGGGTACGGTCGGAGAGGATTCTGACCTCGGCCAGGTTCTTCTCGTCGCGGTTTCCGGCGCCGTCTTCGAGCCACACGTGCAGGGTCTGGCTCCCCTCCGGAGGGGAGTGGACGATGAATGGGTTCCTCGTGGTCCGGGTGCCGTCGTCTGGAGCTTGGGGGGCGATCCCGATCGTGTACCAGGCAGCGGCGATCCCCGTCAGGTCCTCCGGCGCAGTCCAGCTGACGGCGATCGCCCCCTTGGTCCAGTCATCGGGAGCCGCGGCCAGCGCAGTCGGAGCCGGTGGCGGATCTCGGTCCAAGGCTCGCGCGCTACCACCGAGGGTTCCCCTCTTGTTACCGGCGACGGCGCCGAGCGTGGTCTGTCCGGCGATGGTGGAGTGACCATCGGCCCACATCCCGTACCCGTCGTTGCCGTGCATCTGGCATCCCCGGATGTCGGCCATCGAGGCGGCAACGTGGATACCATCGCCTGCGGAGCCAGTGACCGTGCTGTCGATCACAAGAGCCCGCGAGCCGAGGGTGATGAGTATCCCGTGGTTGTCAGCTCCGGTGACGGTGGTCGTGCGGAGGGTGGCGGATGTGCTGTGAAGAGAAATACCGCCTGAACCATCCACGGTGCAGTTCGCGACGGCTACTCCCGAGCTGTCCTCGAGGCGGATTCCCCCACGGATGGTCAGCCCGGACAGCGTGACCTGGGTCGCTCCCAGCACGTACACGTACCCGGCAATCACGCTCGGCTCGGGCCCTGCTCCACGGACATCGAGCGGCTTCTTCAGCCACACGTCGCCGTGGTAGGCGCCCGGCTCGATGAGAATGGTGTCGCCCGGGGCTGCCGCGGCGATTGCCTTCTGAATGTCTGTGAACGGGCAACCCTCCGGACACACGACCCACGTCGCTCCCTGCGCCAATGCGGCCCAGCACGCGATGAACAGGGCCACCCCTCGCACCCTTTGGCTCATGCACCGCCTCCTCTTGGGGCCCTCCCCAGTGACAGCGACCGTCTTATAGCTTTGAACCGTGTAGGCGTCAAGCAGGGGAGGGCAGGTTGGGGGAGGGGCGCCACCCCCCTAGAGCTTTTTCGAGCGGGGCGAGGATCTCTTCCTGCAGGGCGCATGCCGTGTTCGAGATCTCCGTGTGGGTACGCGCGAGCTCGCGGCGAAGCGGCGACGCATCGAGGGAGAGGGCATTGGCGTCTACGTTGGCGAGGGCGGATTCGCACGCCGCACGAAGGAGGTGGACCGCGGTCACGAGGTCGCTACGGGCGACGCGCGGGCAGAGCGGGGCAACCTCGGCGGCGAGGCGCAGCGCATCGGTGGTCCCTCGCGCCGTCTCCAGAGGGACCTCCGCCGCTTTCCGCAGCGCGACCTGGAGCTTGGCCGAGCGTGCGACGCGCTCTTCGTCCGTGGAGCGGGGAAGGGCGAGGACCTCCGCCACGCCGCGGTAGGCGGCGACATCCGCGTCAGCCAGGTCTTCGAACCGTTTTTGGAGAGCCTGAGCTCGTTCCGGAAGCGCGGTCAAGGTTTGTTGAGCGTTGGGGTCCTTCGCTCGGCGCAGGGCGAGGGCGGTCACCATGCGAAGAAGCGCCACTGCGGCTGCTCCGGCGACGGCGGCCACCGCGCCGCCCCCCGGCACGGGTTCGTTCGACGCCACCGCCTCCAGGAACCCCTGAACCGTGCACTCCTTCATCGAACCATGGACCATCGGCCCCCCCCTTCGTCGCCCGCCTGGAAATCCCGTAGCTGAGCATACGGATCTTACCGCACCGGAGCGGGGCGGGATCCCCTAACGCCGTGCGCCCCCGCCTGGCGCCGCACGCCTCCCCTTTCCTGTTTCCTGCTTCGGGCAACGGAGGCGCGTTCACCGCTAAGGAGACCTGGAGCATCTGAGGAAGCCAGAGGTACAGGAGGAGACTGAAGACCACCGCGGCGTTCAGCGACGGGCGGACGCCGGGCATCAAGCCCGTCGCGACGAAACTGCACTGCTGTCGGGGATAAGCCCCGACGCTACACCACCACGATTCCGTAGCGTCGCACCCCACCACGATTTCGTAGCGTCGCACCTTGTGTGCGACGGCCATTCGGAGCCTCCCGTAGCGGCAGACCCTGTGTCCGACGACCGCGCCGTGGTTCGGGTAGCGTCGCAGTTCGTCTGCGACGGCCTTTCCGCGGTTGCGGGTTGTCTCGGCACGTGGAGGGGGCGCTGGGGATGGGGTAGCCTTGGCCGTCTAGTCCAACTTGGAATAGTGATCATACATGGAAGAACTGGTCTTGGGGATGCTGAAGATGGGGCCGGCCCACGGCTACGACCTGCGGGCGCGGGTCCGCGATGAACTGGGTCCGGCGTGGCGGGTGGCCTCGAGCCAACTCTACGCGTGGCTTCGCCGCTTGGAGGAAGGTGGGTACGTTGCGGGTGCATCGGAGGAAGCCGCGGACAGACCGCCGCGCCGGGTGTACGCCCTCACCCCAGCGGGGGAAGAACGGTTCTCGACATGGCTGCTCTCAGGCCGAGCTTCGAACCGACGGGCGCGAGGGTCGTACCTCGTCCGGCTGTACTTCCTGACCCGGTTCGCTCCGGGGGAACTTCCCGCTTACGTCGCCCAGGAACGCGCGGCTCTGGAACGTCGCCGGAAGCGCCTCAGCGAACAGGATACGAGCGGCGATGCGTACCGCGAGGCGGTGCGCCGGCTGCGGATGTCCCAGGTAGAAGGGGGCCTGCGCTGGCTGACGGAGCTGGAGGCCTTGTGCGAGACGAAGGAGGACCTATGCGAGGAATCGTAGGCATGGCGCTTGCGGTTGCGTTTAGCGCGTGGGTGGTCGGTGGGACGGTGGTGGACCAAGCAGGGCGCACCGTAACCGTTCCCGAATCGCCGGCACGTGTGGTGAGCGTGTTCGGGGTGACCACGGCCTACCTGTACGCCCTCGGCGTGGGGGATCTCGTGGTGGGGGCGCGGTACCTGGGGCTCCCCGATTCGCCCCACGCCCGGGGGGTGATGGGTCGCCTCGATCCGCAATGGGAGAGCAAGGGGTTCCCCGGCGATGTCACGGCAGAAACCGTGGTCGCGCTCCGCGCAGAACTCGTGGTGGCCGGGGTCCGTCACCTGAGGCTCGCGGAGCTCCTCGCCGACGTGGGTATCCCCACGGTGGTCTACGCCGCGGAGACCTTTGCCGCCGTGCGCGAGGCGACGGAACTTACGGGCGAGATCCTCGGTTGCCAGGGTGAGGCCCGCCGGCTGGTCGCTTTCTTCGACGAGGTGCTGGCCGAGGCGGGTCGCGCCGTTCCCACAGATACCACTTTGCCCCGGGTCCTGTTCGTGGGCAATGCCCCGCTGCGTGTGGCGCCGGGTGCGATGTACCAGTCCCAGCTCATCGCCCTCGCTGGGGGGCAACCGGCGACGGGCGATCTCACGGGGGCGTCGTGGCAGAACGTGAGCCCGGAGCAGATTCTGCTCTGGGATCCCGACGTCATCGTCATCGCCTCGTACGGAACGGTGACGCCGGCGAGCTACCTGGACGATCCCGTCTTCCAGGGGATCCGCGCGGTGAAGACGGGGCGCGTCTACAAGATGCCCCAGCTCCTGTTCGCGTGGGACAACCCGATTCCCGAGTCGGCGCTCGGTATCGTCTGGCTCGCCGAGCTGCTCCACCCGGGCGCGCTTTTGCAGACGCTTGCGGAGTACACCACCCGGTTCTACCGCGACTTCTACGGGGTCGAGCTCAACGAGGAGGAACTGGCGGGTATCATCGGCCCATGATCGGGCACGTGATCCTTCTCCTGGGCTTGGTTTCGATCCCCCTGCTGGGCAGCGGCGTGGTTGTGGATCAGGTAGGGCGGGAGGTCGCCCTCCCCCCGGCGGTGACGCGGGTCGTGTCCCTCCACAGCGGGGCGAGCTGGATGGTGTACGTCCTGGGAGCCGGCGACCTCCTCGTGGGCGCGTACTACGCGAGCCTCCCCACGTCGCCCCTGGCCCAAGACGCCCTGGCCGGGCTGGACCCGGGTTACCGGGCGAAGGAACTCCCCGTGAAGCCGACGGTGGAAGCGCTCGTCGCCCTCCGCCCGGACGTGGTGATCGCGAGTTCGGTCGTCCACGGGGAGGGGCTGGCGTCCCTCCTCGCCGAGGTCGGGATCCCCACCGTCCTCTACTACCCCGAAACCCTGGACGGGGTTGAGGATGCGCTCCTCCTCACCGGGCGGGTGCTGGGGAGGGAAGAGCGGGCTCAGCTCCTGACAGGCCGCTTTCGGGAGATCATCACCCTTGTGTCCGCCGCGACCGCCGGTCGGACGCCCCGGCCGCGGGTGTACTTTGCCGCCTACACGATGCAGAACGTCTACGCGGGCGATGTGATCCAGAACGCGCTGCTCGAACTCGCGGGAGGGATCGCGCTCGGCAAGGCCCTCGCCCCCCGACCCGGCCTGTTCTGGCAACGGGTGGACGCGGAACAGATCCTGGTGTGGGACCCCCAGGTGGTGCTCGTCCCCGCCTACAGCCGCGCCCAGCCGTCCGATTTCTTCGCCGACCCGATTTGGGGGGGAGTGGCGGCGATCCGCACGGGACGGGTCTACCGGTTCCCGGAGTTCTTCGCGGCGTGGGACATCCCCGGGCCGGAGGTTGTCCTCGGGCTCCTGTGGCTTGCCGAGGCCCTTCACCCCGGCGCCACCGGGCTCGATCTCGTTTCCGAGGTGGTCCGGTTCTACGCGGACTTCTACGGGTGCCAGCTTTCGCCCGACGCGGTCGCCGCGCTCCTCGGGAAGTGATGCGTTCCCGCCTTACGTGGGCGCTTCTCCTCCTCCCCCTGCCCGTGGCGTTCTTCGCCCTCATGGTCGGGCGGTACCCCATCTCACCGGGCGAGGTGTTCGCCGCCCTCACCGGTGGGGAGGTGGCAGAGGTCGTGCGGCAGCTCATCCTGCGCATCCGCCTGCCGCGGATCGGGGCGGCGGCGCTGGTGGGGGCGAACCTCGCCGTGGCCGGAGCGGTGTACCAGGGCGTGTTCAGGAACCCGTTGGTCGAGGGGCGGCTCCTCGGCGTGAGCTCCGGGGCCGGGCTCGGCGCGGCCCTCGCCCTCCTGCTCTTCCCGCAGCCGGCGATGATCCAGGCCCTCGCCTTCGCCGGCGGCCTCGTGGGCGTGGGGCTGACCGCGCTCCTCGGGTGGGC